>CAYVPX010000126.1:0-5460 GCA_964453935.1 uncultured bacterium
ATACTTTCTCCAATAGCGTAACTAATAAGATCCTTTGAAGATTTAAAATTGTTATCCGCCTTAAAGTTTTTCAGCATATACGGGGCTGTATTCCCTTTATCTCTCATATTCATTTGAAAGGAAATAAGTGTTGTCTGAAGTTTATTATCATCAATAAGCTGCTTTTCCTTATTCACACTGTCATTAACGCCATTAAAGAAAGAATCGTTTGATAATGCTAACTTTTCAGCTTTAAAACTCTTTCCAATTGTCGCTCCCAGTGCATAGGATGATTTATCATCAAGTGTTTTCAAAACGATCTTTTTAGAACATCCCATATAGGATAAAAGAATAAAAACACTTAATAATGCAATAATAAAAAATTTTCTTTTCATGAAAACCTCCGTTTTTGTATTATACAATAATTTGCAAAAAAAATCCAAATCATTGGAATAATTCCTTTATTTTTTTCGATTCCAAATAAATAATTGCCAATATCAAAGACCCGGCATTAATCATGTCAGCAAATATCAAGATAATTATCATAAATATTTTCATAAAGGTTATTGAATTACTACTTATGTTTTGTGCCGGAAAAATTTTATTCATAAATATAAGATAAAGGATGGAAAAAGCAATAATATAAATAATTGATAAAACGGAAAAGACCTCGAACAATATCCTGCTCCAATTTTTTCTTTTTAAAAGTTCAATACCAATATATATCAAAATACCGCTAAATATTATGATCAGTGGAAATATAAAAGGTGCATTTTTAACAAAAAAAAGATTAATATTTAATATAGGTTTTAAACTTGTGGGGAAAGCATTAGGCATTTCTCTTAACATTTCAGCGAATCTGTTTTGAAAAGAAGAATAGAGAATCATATTAACAATCGATGAAAACACAGATAGTCCACCAATAATAATGGTTCCCCAACCAATAACGGACAATAGAACGGGATTTTTCTTTTCCACAGCCCTATTTCCTCTTTTTGAAGTCGGGATATTTGATCTTCATATCTTTACGTTTTATAAGGTCTTTTTTTATCTCTTTTATTGCTCTGTCAAGTTGTGTATCTTTTCCTTTCTTGTAATCTTTAGGCATGATATCAACCTCGATATCGGGATCGGTACCGTAATTTTCTACGTTCCAACCAACATCCTTAAACCAGAAGGAGAATTCCGGTTGAGTTGTAATTGTACCGTCAGATAAAAAATGCCTTGGCCATATACCGATAACACCACCCCACGTCCTTTTTCCAATGAGCTTGCCCAATTTCATTATCTTTGAGGAGTGACTGAATATATCTCCGTCACTGCCCGCATGTTCATTTGTAATAATAACAATGGGTCCTGCTACCGCATCAGAGGGATAGGGCTCAGGTTGTCCCCATCTTCTGAAATCATAGCCGATTATCTTCCTTGATAGTTTTTCAAGGATCAGTTGAGAGACAAATCCTCCGCCGTTGAACCTTACATCTATGACAAGCCCCTTCCTTTCGATCTCGCCGAGGTAGTATCTGTGAAATTCCGAATAACCGAAGAGTCCCATATCCGGAATATGAATATAACCGATCTCCCCATTGGTCTGTTCATGCACATATCTTCTGTTTTTTTCGCTCCATTCCCTGTATTTAATGTTTGAATGGCTGCTAACTGTTTTTACGAAGACATCCCTTTGCTTTTTCTTACTCCTATCGTAAATGGTGAGTTTAACCACTTCATGTGCTTTATTAAGAAGCATTTCATTCAAAGAAATATTTTTATTTACAGTAGAGCCATTGATCTTTTTTATTATATCACCATTTTCAATATCAATACCAGGGGTTTGCAATGGAGATCTATATACATTATTCCATGTATCACCTTGAAATATATCAGTTATCTTATAGCCCTTGTTCTCATTGTCCCATTTAAAATCCGCACCCAACATTCCAATATAATAGTGTGGTGGTCGATGATAATCACCTCCGAACTCATAACAATGGGATGTTCCCAATTCACCTTGCATTTCCCAGATGAGATCAGAGAATTCTGCCCTTGAACCTAAGCGAGGAATAAGTTTGAAATATCTGTTATAGACATTTTTCCAATCAATACCCGACATCTTTTCATTCCAAAAATTATCCCGTTGGAGCCGCCATGCCTCTCCATACATTTGTTTCCATTCGTTCAATGGTTCCACAAGGATCTTTGCTCTGTTAATATTGATATTCGTTTTTGAACCTTTATCATCTTTATCTGTTTCATGAAGAGGTGAATGACTCGCGGAGAACTTTTTTATGCTATTACCTACCCGAATAAAAATATATTCGTCAGCAAGATAAAAATAGTTGCTTTTACCATAGAAAGGCAGAAGTTTCTTGCTTTTAAAACTAAATGAAATTATGTTTGCCTGCAATGCTTCGTCTTCATCCATTCCTTCGATCACGGGGTATGAAAGAATAAAGAGATGTGATTTATTACATTCTAATTTGCCGTAAACACCAAGCGGTATGGGGAGCTCAAATACCCGTTTCTCAATATCTTTAAAGTGAATCTTCACTTTGACCTTTTCATCTTTCTTTTCTTTTTTCTTATCGTCCTTTTTTTCTTTTTTCTCTACCTTGGGAGCATACTCGGTAAATGGGATGGTGTCATTTGCCAAACAGATCCCGTATATCTTATCAGATTTAGGGAAACTTATCTCAAATTGTGCGCTGTCCATTACCGGCTGGAATTCACGAATTGATGAAAAGAACACATATTTTCCATCCTTAGAAAATACCGGATTACCGTCATAGTAAATGGGTTGGGTCACTTGAAAATTTTTATTCTTTGCCAAAGAATATATAAAAATAGCAGTCTTTCTCGTTGATATTCCTGCATTGTAGGTAATATATTTGCCGTCCGGCGACCAATCGAGATCACTGATTGCAGCGAATTTATCATTAAAAATAAGAACCTTTTCAGCTTTTTCAATATCAATTAAAAGGAGTTCCTGTCGATGATTAATGAGTGCAATTTTATTATCCTTTGGCGACACCTTATATCTTATCACCCTTCCAATGTCTATATTTTTCAGTATTTTTTTCTTTTTACCCTGTCCATATTTAAAAATTGCGATCCTCTCATCGTCTTCTTCGTCTGTTATGAGTACAATCTCTTTATTCTTATGTAAAAATTTAGCCAGTCGATATCTTTTATCTGTTCTATTTCCAAATTGATAAACGGGTCCTTCAAAATTCTCCATACCAAAGACCTTTCCTCTTGATGAAAAGACGATCTTTTTGGCATCAAATGACGGATGAAAATCCTCCAGATATGAACTCGCAGAAACAAATTTTCTTTCAATATAAACTCTTGGAGAATTGTATTTTATGTTTAATTTTTGGACCTTATTTGTTTTAACACTAAGAACATATAGATCTCCACCATTTTGATAGACAATATTTTCCTTGCAAGATGTATTTGCATTCCTTACATAATATTCTTTGTGTGTTGTGTGTTTTTGAATATCTTTTCCATTTTTATTACAGGAATAAATATTGCCTGTGTTCTCATGATCAGAAATAAAATAGATTCTGTTTCCTATCCACATTGGATTGGTAACATTGGTCTTTAGGTCAAGTAATCTCACAAAATTAAAATTGCCTTCTTTATCAATTAGCAACTCACCTGCTGTTCCGCCCCTATATCTTTTCCATCTTGCGGGATCTCCGGTATTCCTCCCTAATACAGTACCCTTCCCTTTATCTTCAAAGGTTATATGATTTGCCATACCATAAGATAACTTTTCTATTTTCTTTGTTTTTGGATCAACAGTGTAAAGCTCATTGAAACGCCTATTAAATGAATTATTATTTGATCTGAATATGATCCTCCCTTTTTGATCCCAGCCGACAACATAACTTATTGCAGATAGGTAGGTCAAACGCTGGAATTCTCCACCAGTTGAAGGTATAATGTAGATCTCATATACTCCTTCTTCAGCACCGGTATAGCTAATATATTTTCCGTCATTTGAAAAATGAGGGTAGTACACCGCACCTTTTAGATTGGTCAACCTTTTGGCTTCATTGTTCTTTAATGATACTGTCCAGAGATCATCTTCCGAGACAAAAGCAATTTTATCCTTGTGAATCGTTGGAAATCTGTAATAGCCTTCCATAGTTCCTCCTGTTGATTATTCTATAAAAATGTTTTGCATTTTCGTATTGTTCCGCACCTTGCGGGAAGATGAGAACAGGAATATTTATATTTTTATTTAAATAAGTTAAAATGGAATTGATGCCGCCGTGTATTATTAAGATATCTGCATGCGAAATGGCTGAAGTCATTGAACAGTTCTTGTAAAAATAGATATTTGCTCCCTTTACTGGAAATTTTGTGCTCATTATACAAAGATTGTAGTCATGGAGTTTCACATTTCTTTTTAAAAACTTCAACACCTTCTTAAATCTTTTACTCTCATTAAATATTGTTCCAAGTGATATGACAATATTTTTTTTACCGTTTCCGGGAGGTACGAATTCCTCTGTAAAAAATAGGTGATCATAGTTTGTATAAGGCAAATATGTTTTGGGAAACTCAACCCTTATTTTCTCATGGAATTCTTCGGGTACAATAAATATCTTGTTATGGGGTCTAATATAGAATTTCTCTAAAAGATTGGGAATGAACATCTTCAATTTTAAAGCAAAAAAGAAAAAAAAGATATTTAGAAATATTCTGAATGATTGAGCCAGAGTATTGTAAATAAGGGTAATAGGAAAAAAATTAATATAAAGATTGAAGGGATCATCAAGCACTTTTCTTATCATATAAACGGAGGGATAGACGGTAATATTCTGTTTATAAAATTTTTTAGCCAAAATTCCCCCGACATACAAAAATATATCAGAAATTATAATATCAAATTCAATATTTTTTTCGTTAATGAGTTTAAAAATATGCATATTATCATAAACGATATGATAGTAGAAATAGATCTCTTTGAATATTTTATATCTGTTCAAGCTGTGCCATTTAATTGAATAAAATTGTTTAATACCCCAACTCTCCCATGCTTTTTTATATTTTTTAGTGTTAATAACAGTGAACTCGTACTTATCTTTAAGCTCCTCAAGAACATTCATCATAGGAATTATATGACCAATAAGTGGTGGAACCAGAACCAACGCCTTTTTCATTAATCATATTTTACACTATTTTTGAAAATTTTGAAAATAATAAAATAAATAGTAAAATAAAACATGAGGATAATATTTCAATTTTCAAGGCTCATGGGAGCATTTTATTTAACAATTGATTATAATCAGATATTAAAATAAAAGATCCGAATAAAATGTGTATTGGGAGAAATCCATATAAAGTAAATAATAAAATGAAAGGGTAAAAAAGTGCAGAATTAAAAAAAATGTATCACTGTTTTGATAACCTCAATTAAGAGGGAGATCCTTGCCATTATTGTATATCCAAATGATGCACCGAAGCCGA
>CAYVPX010000127.1:0-5415 GCA_964453935.1 uncultured bacterium
GCTTTACAATGAATTGAAATAGGATCAATTAAAGGCAGATCGATATGAGTACCATTTAATAACATTGGGAGCTCAGTACACCCCAAAAGGATCATTTCGGCTTTTTTATACATCATTCTATTTACTATTTCCATAAATCTTTCTTGCTCATTTTTGCTGAATATTCCTTTTATTAATTTTTTAAAAATAAGTTCATTAACAAAATTCATATCAATAGGTGAAGGCGTAATGGTATTTATTTCATATTCTAAGAGATGTTTTGAAATGAAATCTCCTTCCATTGTGATCTTTGTTCCCAATATTCCCAATTTGGATACTTTTTCACGCAATAATTCATTCAAAAGGATATCCAAGAAACTCAGAAAAGGGAGTTCTATTTCCGTTCTTATTTTTTTATGAAGTTTATGCAATGTGATAGAAGGAATAATAAAAAAATCAGCTCCCGCTTCTTTTAAATGTTCGCTGCCGTCTTTTACTATTTCAAATATTTCATTCCATTTATTATCATTTTGCAAATAAAATATCTCTTCAAAATTCAAGTTATAGATTATGCAAGGGCAAGACGTTTTGTTATTAAAATAGTTACTGTACAGCATATTCAGTCGTTCATAATATTTTATGGTTGATTGATAACTCACTCCACCCAGAATTCCAATGGTTTTCATATTTTATTATAACATATTTTTTCTTTAAATTAAACTTTATTTTTCTTTGGATTTATGATAAAATAAAGAAAAATATGGAGGCAGTATGAAAAAGGAAGACATTTTAAAAATTATTAAAGATAAAAAGATCAAGTTTATCAGAATGCTTTTTACCGATATTACAGGCGCACCGAAAAATGTGGAGATACCAGTATCTCAGATAAACAAGGCATTGAACGAAGGTGTTGCATTTGACGGATCCTCAATCGAGGGTTTTGCCAGGATTGAAGAATCTGATATGTTGCTATGCCCTGATCTCGATACCTTTTCCATTCTTCCGTGGAATGATAATAATGATGTAGCACAATTTATCTGTGATGTGGATAAAATGGACAAAACCCCATTTGAAGGTTCACCGAGATATTTGTTGAAAAAAATAATGGATGAAGTGAAGAAATCCCATAAATTCGTTATGAAAGCCGGTCCCGAGGTGGAATTTTTCCTTTTTAAAAGGGATAAAAATAATGAGGAAAATACAACAATATTACATGATAAAGCAGGATATTTTGATCTTCTGCAAATTGATAAGGGAGAGGAAGTGAGAGAAGATATTGTTCTGAATCTGGAACAATTGGGCTTTGAGGTTGAAGCGGCACATCACGAGGTAGCACCTGGACAGCATGAGATCGATTTTAAGTTTGATAATATTTTAAAGACCGCAGATAATGTAATTACTTTTAAGATTACTACCAAGACCATTGCTTTATTTTATGATCTCTATGCATCCTTCTTACCAAAACCCGTGAAAGGGATCAACGGTTCGGGAATGCATTGTAATCTTTCACTTTTTAGCGGCAAAAAAAATATTTTCTACTCACCGAAGAGTAAATATGAACTTTCAAAGGAAGCTCTTTATTTTATCGGGGGTATATTAAAACATGCTAAAGCTATTTCTTTCATTACAAATCCCATAATCAATTCCTATAAGAGATTGGTGCCAGGATATGAAGCACCTGTATATTTGAGTTGGGCAACAAGGAACAGATCCGCTTTGATCCGTATTCCCGCTACAAGAGGTATAGGCACCAGGGTAGAGTTTCGTTCACCTGATCCATCCGCTAACCCCTATCTTGCATTTACTGCACTATTGGCTGCGGGTATGGATGGGATACGGAACAAGATTAATCCCGGTGAGCCCATAAATGTTAATATTTATGAGCTTTCGAAAAATGAGAGAAAAAAGAAAAAGATCAAGACATTACCTGGAGATTTAAAAGAAGCTATGGAAGAATTCAATAAAGATAAGGTCTTAAAGGATGCTTTGGGACCATTCATGGTTGAAAAATTGAATGAAATAAAGAGAAAAGAGCTTGAAGAATTTTCTATTCATGTAACCGATTGGGAGATAGAAAAATATTTTGATCTCTATTAGGGGTCAGGTTGCAACTTTGCAACTTTTGTTTAAAATATTGGAGTAGATTATGCCACGTCCAAGAAGAATTCAAGTTGAGAACACTTATTATCATATATATAATCGGTTTATCAATGGACTTTTTTTCTTCCAAAATAAAAAAATTGTAAAGCAATTTTACAAAATATTTTTTGAGGTTGCTGAATTATTCAATATTTATATTATTGCATTGGTGATCATGTCAAATCATTTCCATGCCATTATTAAACTTCATGAAACAAATTTGTCAAGATTTCTTCAAAGATATTCAACTAAATTTGCCAAGATATTGAATAAAATACTAAACAGAAAAGGACATGTTTTTCAAGGAAGACATAAAACCCAAATTATTTACGACGAAAAACATTTATTAACAAGTTTAGGCTATGTTTTATATAACCCAAAGCGTGCTGGAATTGTAGAAAATATTGGGGATTATGAATTCAGTAATTTTAATGATATTGTAAATCCTAATAATACAAACAGTGCATATGACATTATTTACAATATTTTTGACCCAAACAATAGGACTAATGGTATTAAATTATTTAAAGAATGGGTATTAAATTTAGATTACAACAAGAATAAAGAAGAGATTTACAAAATTTCAAATGGACAGTTTCTAACAAATGAGCTGGAGAAGGAAGAAATACTCGAAAAAATAAATAGAAGAAAAGACTTCATAGATTCAACATTAAAAAAAAGAAAAGAAGACAAAATAAAAGTCAATATTTCTCCCTTAAAACTTGATGAAATAGTTGAAAAACTGGAAATATCGGATGAATATTGGAAAGGTATTTGGAAAACAAAAAGCAAATTTATTCTGCATTTCAAATGGTATATTCTTAGAGAATATACGTTAATCAGTTTAAAAAATATAGCATATTATTATGGAAACACATCACATCAAGTTATAACCGCAGCAATTCATAGAATTAAAACAAATAATATAAAATTGCAGAAAATAAATTTGTTAATTAGAGAAATAAATAACATTATATGAAGACAAAAGTTGCAAAGTTGCAACCTGACCCCTAAATATGAAAAAAGTAATCTTAGCATCTTCTTCACCAAGACGGATTGAAATATTGAGAAAATATGGCTTTCTTAAAAAATCAATTGTGCCAAAATATGATGACAGCCATGACCTTACTCTTTGTAATAATGATATTAAAACACAAACATACAACAAGTTAAATTCTGTAAAAGATGATTATAAAAAGGATGTAATCCTTGCTTGCGATACAGTGGTAAAGATAGATGATGAATTCCTTGGTAAACCCAAAAGCAAAAATGAAGCAAGGAAAATGTTAAGAAGATTATCAAATAACGAACACAGTGTTATTTCATATATCTTATTATATGATGGTATAAAGAAAAAATACTTGGGGAGATTTGTAAAAACAAAAGTTACATTCGGAAATATTACGAAAGATGAAATGGATCGGTACCTTGAAAAAGCCCATTTTATGGATAAAGCAGGAGCTTATGCCATTCAGGAAGAAGCCGCACTTTTTATAAAAAAAATTGAAGGGGATTACCTTAATATTGTTGGTTTTCCACTCTTTACATTTTACGAATTATTGAGAAAATTGGAGGAAATATGAGCAGCTTTGTAGAAAAGTTTAAATTTTATCAAGATGAGATCAAGAAACAAAAAATTGAATTCATTGACATTAAGGTTGTGAATTTTTTCGGATTACTGAAACACTTTACCTATCCTGTGAGAATTTTTAATGAGATATTATTTACTGAGGGTAAAGGTGCTGACGGTTCATCTGTTGGTGGTTATGCCAATGTTGAGTTCAGCGATATCCGTATCGTTCCCGATATTGAAACGGGATTTATAGACCCCTTCTTTCCCGAAAAAACATTATCTTTTCTTGCCTTTGTCTATTATCCTCAAAAAGATGAAATCATGCTTCTTTGTCCCCGTGGAACAGCAAAAAGAGCAGAAGATGTATTGAGAAAATTAAAAATAGCTGATGATTCTTTTTGGAATCCGGAGTTGGAGTATTTTCTTTTTGACGGATATTCCATGAGTTTGGATCCTATGAAAACAGTAGTTGAATTCATTGCAGATGAGGGAAATACAAAGGAAAATTTTGACTATAAACTCAATCAAAAATGGGGTTACGGTTCAGTGCCGCCTTATGATAAAGGTGTTCAATTCAGAACAGAGTTAAATAAAATGGTTGAAGAGATAGGTATAGATATTAAGGTCAATCACCATGAGGTAGGTGTTCCCGGACAACATGAGTTTGAATTGGATTTCCAACCCCTTCTAAAAAGTGCTGATAATATTATTTTAATGAAATATTTTATTAAAAATCTTGCCTATCGCTATGAAAAGGTGGCGACATTTATGCCTAAACCAATGTTCGGTCTTGCGGGCAGCGGGATGCACTTGCATCAATTATTAAAAAAAGAAGGTAAGAATATTTTTAAGGGTAAGGGAAAAGGGTCTATTTCGCCATTGGCAAAACATTATATTGGTGGTGTCCTTAAACATGCCAAGGCATTGACTGCGATTACCAACCCTTCAACCAATTCATTTAAAAGATTGGTCCCCGGCTATGAAGCTCCCACATCAATTTGCTATTCATCTTCCAATAGAACAAGTGCTATAAGGATACCGGGTTATATTAAGAATCCTGAAAAGATGAGATTTGAATACCGTCCACCTGATGCTACAGCTAACCCATACTTTGCCTTATCAGCTCTTGTATGTGCCGGCATTGACGGAGTAAAAAATAAAATTGATCCCGGAGAACCGGCAATTGGGAATGTTGAGAATATGAAAAAATACAGAAAAATACCTCAAAATCTCATACAGGCATTGAAGAGTTTGAAAAAGGATAAAAATTTTCTTACCATAAATAATGTTTTTACAGATAAAGTGTTGGAACATTGGATCAATTCAAAGGAAAAAGAAGCATTTGAAATTGGTACATATCCCAATCCCAAAGAAGTAGAGATCTATTTTAACTTTTAATATAAGGGTGCAGGGCCTTTACTTTTTACTTTCTGAAGTCAAAAGTTCAAAGTAAAAAATAAAGAAAAGAAATGGAATAACCACAGAGCACTAATCCAGTTGAAAGTTGAGAATTGAGAATTGAGAGTTAAAAAATCAAAAAACAGAGAGCTGTAACCACGAATTACGCGAATTAGACGAATTAGAAAGAAAAGAAAAAATATAATAACCACTGAGCAGAATACAATTGACAGTTGACAATGCCTGCCTGTGCGTGTCCGCACGCAGACAGGGACAATGGAGAATTGACAATTAAAAAAGCAAAAGTCATTGTGAGGGAATGAAAT
>CAYVPX010000128.1:0-5213 GCA_964453935.1 uncultured bacterium
ATGTCCATTTGAAGCAATTGTCAATTTTAATTTTACCTTACCACCAACGCCCATAATCCTCCATCTATCTGGGTAATCAGGTTCGGATTTTCTCAATAATTGCGGAGGAGTATATTTTATCTCTTCTACCTTTATTTCCTCCTTTACTTTTTTTTCCGCAGCTTTCTTTTTTGCAGCTAATTTTTCGGCTTGCATTTTTTCTGCAGCTTTTTGGTGCTTCAATAAGGCTTTCTTTTTTGCTGAGGCCTTCTGTTTGGATATATTTTGCGCCTGAATTTTTTCCTCATTACTTGCTAAAAGTATGGGAAAAGAATCGATGATGCCTAATTGCTCGGTTAAACCCTTTTGAATAGCCGAAAGTTCTTGCATGGATAATGCTTTTTTTGCATTTTCCCAGAGAGTTTTAACCATGGTTTCACTAGTATTTAATTTTAATTGTAGATCTTTAAATTTCTTGATTTTTTCTTTATTTTTTTTAGAGAAATTACTGATCTTTTGTAGTGCTTCACCAAACTTATTCATTAATGCTTTATAAATTTTCGCATTGTTATTGATCGTATCCAAAGTCCTTTCATAATTGTTTAAGCTTTCAATCAGAGAGTTAATATCTGTTTTTTGATCATTGGCTGCCAATGTTTTTTTTATTTTCTCATGTAAAATAATTAAGTTAGACATATCATTTGCTAAAACTTTGTATGTCAAACCAGATAATAAATTATATTGGTCTTCATGTTTATTGAACTCTTGATCATAGGATGCAAGGTTAATCTTTTTTGAAGGAGCAAATAAAAAAACACCTATTCCTATAACAAGAAGAACAATTTCTACATATAATATTAACTTTTGGCTTCCACTCATATGGTTATAACTCCTTATAGAATTATTATAATAAAAAAATCAAATAAAATCAAGTTTTAACAAAGTAGAAAATGAAAATTGTAATATTATGCGAGCAAGATCGTGGAATTATAAGCGTGGTTATTGAGTATTACTTTTTTTCTAAATTATAAATAAATATTTTTAATATGAAATTAAAAAGTTGAGCTAACTGTCCAATCCTTTTTTTAGGTTCTGATATTATTCGTATCAACCACTCTAACCCTAATTTTCTCCATTTTGGATTAACCCGTTGTTTAATTCCCGACAACACATCAAAGCTACCGCCAACACCAATAAAAACACCTTGTGTAACTGCTTGGTTTTTATATTCATTAAATATCCATTCCTCTTGTTTAGGACTCCCTAAACCAACTAATATTAAGTTATAGCTATTTTCTCTAACCTTTAACCGCACTGTTTCTCTTTCTTTTTGATTGCTATAACCATCCATAACATCTATTTCTAATCTAGGATATTTTGTTTTTAATGTATTCCTTATTCTTTTTCCAATTCCTTTTTTAGCTCCAAATAATAAGACCTTTATCCCTCTGGGAGGGTAATTGAATATTTTTTCCAAAAGTTCAATTCCAGGGACACGTTCCTTTAGGGGAGTACCCAAAACACATGAAGCCCAATAGATACCATTCCCATCCGGTAAGACCATATCTGCAGATGAAATTATTTTTAGAAACTTCTTATTTTCCAAACCATTCATTAGAATAATTGGGTTAAGCGTTACAATAAATTTTTTTTTATTATTTTCAATAAACGATTTTAATTTTTCAAAGGATTCATCAAAATCAAGATTAGCAATATTGACACCTAATATATTAACATTCTTTAAATTACGTATAACCTTAATCCTATCTCTTCTCAAAAAAATGCTAAAAAGGAAAAATTCTAATGAGAACAAAACTAAAACAATTATAGCGATCAATACCTTAGAAAAGTTAAATCCCTGTAAAAAGATCCCTGTTAAAACCGATAAAAGCAAAACAAGAACCAAGAATATAATAAGATCATTTTTCCTATACACTGTAATATTTTCATTATTTCCCAAGCCGTTTTTTAATCGCTTAAAAATGATTATTATATTTATTACAAAGAGAATGAACAGTACCAAAATCGGCAATATTACATATTCAAAAATAAAACTTTGCGAACCAGAGAAAATGATCAATACGGCAATTGAAAATCCTAATAATCTACCATCTGTTCTATCAATCTTGTAATGAGCAAGAATGATTTCCAAAAATAAGATTGCAAACGAAACCCCTAACAGGAAACTGTTCAAAATTAATTCTTCCATATCTCCATTTAAAATAAATTTTAAACCAATAAATATCGAAAGAGCTATTGAAAAAAATAATATATTGGACAAACCACTGAGCTCAGATAAATAAGAAAAAAGATAAATCAAAATTAAAAAAAATAAAACAGTATAAAAACCACTTGCAAATGAATAAATAGAATGATCTGCTATAATGATCTTTAGTCCCGTAAATCTCCAAATAATAATGAATGAACTCAAATACAGAAGAAATCGGATCAATTTATTTATTTTAATTAGAGAAATTGCGAGATTAAAAAATCCCCAAATTAAAATAACAATCCAATACGAAAATTCTACCTTAAATAGCTGCAAAACAAGTAAGCTTATAAAAAATGAAATATAAAAAATAACTTTAGAATACAATATATTATTTTTTATCCATTTATGAATAAAGAAATACATAGTTAGAAAGACAAATAACCCTAATGAAAAAGAAAGTAAATATTTAATCATTTGAAATAATTGATCTAAATTTCTCCACTAAATTAGGATCAAATTCTTTATTTTTATTTTTCTCAATGATCTTCATAGCTTCTTGTGCCGGAAAGGCAGCTCTAAATTTTCTGGGGGATATCATCGAAACAAAAGAATCCGCAAGATGAATGATCCTTGCCTCAATTGGAATCTCTTCTCCTTTTAATCCTTGCGGATAACCAGTGCCATCCCAATTTTCATGATGACTTTGCACAATATCTAATATATTTTCAAAATGAGGGAAATCTATTAAAAGAGATTCTGTAATATAAGGATGCCTTTTGATCTTTTCCATATCTTTATCGTTTAATTCCCCTTTTTTATTCAATACATTATCGGGAATACCAATTAATCCGATGTCCATAAAATAAATTGCATATTTTATTTTTTCTATTTGTTCACTTTTTAAATTTACCAAAATCGCAACTTTTTCACATAGATCCCTAAGTAATTCATTCTTTCCCAACTTGAAAGGTTCTCTGAACTGATAGCCGGATATCAATGTGTATATATAAGAATAATACATATTTTTAGTTTTATTTACAACTTCTTGTGATACAAAAAGTTCATAAATTAATTCTAATATTGCTTTATTTTTGATTTCTGAGGAGGTGTAAAGATTATTATCAAAATATGAAATATATTTCTTCTCAATTAATGCTTTTTTATGAAAATATTTTTCAGAAATATTTTCATTGGAAAAGATCAAGCGATATAAGGTATCTCTCGAAGATACATTATCTTTATAATAAATTGAAATCTTCTGATCAAGCACACTGTCTATTTTATTGATAAAAGAGCTTTTTATTCTCATTTGTCTTGAATAAACAATATTTTCAAGATTATAAAAGTTTATTATTTCATTATCATATATTTCTTCCCCTTTAATATTGATCTTGTTAAAGAGAATATAGTTACTATAAATAGAAGTGAACATATTTATGATGAGGATAATAAATTCTTCAATCTCCGGTTTTGTTTCTAAATACTTTTTAGAAATAAAAAAATACCCATATTTTTCAATACCGGCCTCAATCGAAAAAATAATGCCTTCAATTTTTTTTATTTGGAATAAAGGATTGTCCTCGTTTAATTCTTCTCTATTATGTAGTGATTTAATATAGTATAGAACGCCTTCATTCCCTTTAATAATCTTATGTTCCTCACCATCAATCAGTAGATATTCTTCTACATTTCCCGTTCTCAAAAGAACATAGCTATCCCTCGATTCAAATAATCTCTCAAATTCTTTTAAGATACCCTGTATAGTTTTTATAGGTGAATAAAATATACTATTTTTATCTTCAATAGAATAACCCTTCTTCAAGTCATTCAACATATACGAAAGCCCGTCAATAACCCTTTTAGCATAAAATTCTTTATTTCCCATTAATTCAATGAGCTTTGATATTCCTCTAAAAAGTGAGATACTTTTTTCAACGGCTCTTTGAGGAATATTCCTTTTAGGAATACAACCACCGATAATCCCTACAAATTTATTATTGATGGTCAATGGAATAAGCAAAGTCCCGAATTTGGCATAACATTTTGCGAAAACAACATCTTTCATGATTTTAGCAAGCTCAAGCTGTTTCTTCCAGAAAATATTACATGAGCCATACTTTACAGATTTTTCCTGAGAAGAACACTCCCTATATTGAATGGGTAACAACTCATTTCCATTTTTGTCCATAATAAAGTAATAAAATGGCAACCCTTTATCAATATTTTCAAATATACCTTGTTCTATCAAGGTAAACACTATCTCATGCAAATGTTTTAATTCGTTGTTCAATAACCTACCCTTTTGTTGATAATTTTAAATTTAATCCAATTTTCAAGGTCCTTTAAAAATAGCTCAATATTTTTTCCCTGATCCTGCGGAGAAATGATTTCCATTATTCCCACTTTTTCATCAATAGTCCGAGAAAATCCTATACCCTCAATACCCTCTAATAATGAAGAAACTGTGCTAATATCTTTTATGGGTAATTTTAATTTATAATAAACTGTTTTTTTATTTACCATTAAACATATTACCAAGATTCTTGAACATATCAGAAATTTTATTTTTCACCATTTCCTGAATATCATTATCAACTTTTTCATTGATAATTTTCTTTCCTTCTGTTTCTACCAATTCTTTTACTTTTAACTCAGTTTCACTTTTTATCTTATCTTCTATCTTCCCTACTGTTTCTCTTTCTACGGCATCTTTAACTTTATTTTCTATTATGTCGTCAATATTGGCATTATCCAAATTTTTACTGATCTCATCGCTAACCACATTTTTTACCATGTCCCCAATAATACCATCAAAATCAATTTGTTTCAAAGCCAACTCTATTTGTTTTTCTATGGATTGCGTAATCATTTGTCCCAAGGTAAAGGATAGTGTTTTCTCATCAATTAAAGCCCCACTTGTTGTCACCTTTGCGGGCTTCTCTACCGGTATTTTCTCCTCATCTTTGTTTTCTGTTACTTTCTCATCTTCTACTTCTTTAATTACAGGCTGTACTGGAACTTC
>CAYVPX010000129.1:0-5149 GCA_964453935.1 uncultured bacterium
CGCTTTTTCAAAATTATCCATTAACTCCCTTGCAATCTTAAAAAAATTAATCAAATAAAAAAGTCATCTTGAACCGAAACAAAGTGACGATTTACATTGGCAGGTTTGTGAAAGATCCATACTTTTATATAATCATCGAGAATAAAAATGTTGCAATATCTTAATGTCTATATGTCGTATTTTCGCATATACGAAAATACGAAAACAAGAATTGTAAGTTATTATATAAAGGGAAAATATACAGAATTTTAATATAATGAACAAGAATATAAAGACGTAACAAAAGGAATATAGGCATTATTACTGTTTTCGCATATGCGAAAATACGAAAACAGGTTGTTTAGGTATCGTGTATCTTGTATATACCAAGATGCGATTGAAGGGATTTTAATTGCTTTTAATCTGCGTTAATTCGTGTAATTCGTGGTTTTTATATTCTTTTTCAGCATATCCTCGGTAATTGAGCAATATCGGTAGGAGAGAGAAAACGACTTCCGCCACCGCTGGTATTTAATATTACATGACTTTTTTTGTTCTTGTCACCTATCTTTCCGATAAGTTTGGCTTTCTTATACCCGATCTCTTTCAATTTTTCCATTAAAAAACCGCCTTTGCCATTTTTTACAACAAATATCATATTCCCTTCACAAGCAAAGTACAAAGGGTCCATGCCCGTAATGTGAGACAATCCCTTGACCCATTTTTTAAAGGGGATGTCCTTTTCAAATATTTCAATATCTCGTTTGGTAATACCTGAAAGCTCCAATAGTATTTCTGCCACACCGCCTCTTGTCGGATCGCGCATGAACTTAAGATCGTTCTTAAGAGGAAGCATTATCTCATTGAGTTTCACCAATGCCTCACAATCGCTTTTTATCTTTTTGTCATCCTCGAGTAATTCGTTCCTTGCTTGAAAAATGGCAGCACCGTGATCTCCAATTTCCCTCAATACAACGATTTCATCCCCTTTTGTTATCCCGCTTTTAAATGAGATCAATTTCTCTCCTATACCTGCGGTATTTATATAGATGCCATCTCCGAATCCTTTGTCAACTACCTTCGTATCACCACAGACGATGTCAACACCTGCTTTTTTAGCTTCTTTTGCGGCAGAATGCAGGATTGTCCTTAACTTTTCAAAGGGTAGTCCCTCTTCCAATATCAATCCCATTGAGATAAAACGCGGTTTACCTCCTTGAGCAATAATATCATTTACTGTTCCTGCAATGGAAAGTTTACCGATATTCCCGCCTGGAAAAAAATGGGGTGAAACGACAAAGGAATCCGTAGTAAAGATGACCTCTCTCCCTTTAAGGGGTAATACTGCTCCGTCATCAAGTGTTGACAAATAGGGGTTTTTGAATTCAGGAAGTATGACCTCCCTTATGAGTTCTTCCGTGTATTTCCCGCCGAGTCCGTGATTTTTCGTGATCTTTTTATCTTTCATATTTGTAGTACGCACTGCACGCTCCTTCTGATGATACCATACAGGGTCCGATTGGATTATCCGGAGTACATTTTTTTCCGAAAAGAGGGCATTCAAAAGGACTTATAAGGCCTATCAATACATCTCCGCATCTACAACCTTTTGGTTCGTCTTCTTCAATTTCCTCTATATTGAACCGTTTCATGGCATCAAATTTTTCATATTTCTTTTTCATTACCAGTCCGCTTTTGGGAAGTGTTGATAGACCTCGCCATCTGGTGTCAACCATTTCAAACACTTCATCCATGACCTTTTGCATAATGGTATTACCTTCTAATGTAACAGCTCTGGGATATTGGTTTTCTATTTCAACCCTATTCTCTTTGACCTGTTTAAGCAGTGTATAAACACCCATTAATATATCAAGGGGTTCAAAACCTGTTACCACACCTCTTATTCCTAATGGTTCGTATGCCTTCAAGCCAATGATAATGGAAACATGACCGGGGAGAATAAAGCCGTCTATTTTATTGTTCTCATTTTGCGAGAGTATTTTCAGGGGTTCGGGAACTGTTTTTAAAGATGTGAGCATGGAAAAATTGTCCAACTTCTTCTCTTGAGCCATTAAGATGACCTGTCCAATAACAGGAATGGTGGTTTCAAATCCCACTCCCAGAAATATCACCTTTTTTTCAGGATTTTTCTCTGCAATAGTAATAGCATCCAATGGGGTATAGACGATCCTTACCTTATTCTTTGGGAATATTTTTAACGATTCTTCTTTGGAATTTGGGACCTTCACCATATCGCCGAAGGTAGTGATTATGGTATCTTCTCTTTTAGCAAGTTCTATGGCATAGGAAACATATTCAGAAGGTGTAACACAAACAGGGCAGCCGGGTCCCGACAATAATTTTAGATCACTCGGAATGCGTTTTCTTATCCCTGATTTACCAATATTCATTGTATGAGTTCCGCAAACTTCCATTAATTTAACCGGCCTCCCGATCTCCTCCATTATCTTATCAATCAAATTGTAGAACTTATTAATGAGCTTTGGGTTATTGTATTCGTCTATGAATTTCATAATTTTTTCAATAGATCTTTCCAAGTGGAAAGGATTTCCTTTGCCGCATCTTCATCAATGATCTGAATGGCAAATCCCGCATGTAAAAGCACATATTCACCGATCTTTACCTCTGGGATAAGAGAAATATCAAGCTCTCTTTTTACATCTTCGATCTCTCCAATTGCCTTTTTGCCCTTTAACTCAATAACCTTGATGGGAACTGCTAAACACATATTAATTCTCCTTTAAATTCGCCGCTGCGATGACCGCTTGCCCATATGAAAGTCCGTTGTCATTGGGCGAAACAAGATGATGCGTAAAAACATCTATGCTGTATTCACGAGAAAATTCCTTTATCATATTAGAAAGGTATGTATTACAAAAAACACCACCCGAAACACATGCCTTTTTTATGCCAGTTTCTTTGCTTATTCTTTTAAGTATCTCACTTGATGCCTTTGATAGGGTAAAATGGAATTTTGTTGCAATATTTGAAATATTTCCACCCTTTAAAAATTCATTTGCAATCTGTTCAATAATAAAAGAAGTATCAAGTTCGTAAAATCCATTGTCAAAAGATATTCTATAATCATAAAAACCCCTATTATTTAGGTTTACATAATTTTCCAATGAGATGGGTGCCTGTGCATGGTAGGTGTTCTCTATTGTAATGTTTAAAATGGAAGCCACAGCATCAAAAAGACGTCCTGCCGATGTTGTTAAAGGAGAATTGATATTTTTCTCAATCATTTTTTCAATGGTTTCATGCTCTTTGATCCTTTCTAAATGTGCAAATCTACCTATATTGATCCCAGCACTTTTTAAATAACTAATAGCCATTCTCCATATCTCTTTGGAAGCCATATCACCACCTGGCAGGGGATGGGGTTTCAAAGAACCCAATCTTTTATATGACCTATGATCAAATACCATGAACTCACCGCCCCAAAGTTCGCCCGTTTCACTGTATCCCAATCCGTCAAAGCCGATGCCCATGAGTTTGCCTGATAGTTCGTTTTCCGCAGCACAACCTGCAAGATGAGCATGCTGATGCTGGACTTTAACAAGTGGAATACCCCATTCCTCTGATAATTCTTCGAATATCTGAGATGATCCGTACCCGGGGTGATGATCGCATATCAAGATCTCCGGTTTGTAGTTCCATATCTTTTTCCATCTTTTAATGTCCTCAGTGTATATTCTTTGTGTTTCTCTTTCCTCAATCTTTCCGAAATATTGAGAAGGATATGCCTTATTGCTTTTTGTATAACAAAAACTTATGTTCTCACTTGCTCCTGATGCCAATACTTCATTATTATAGGGAAAAATGATGGGTCCCGGGACGAATCCTCGTGAGCGTCTTATTATTATATGATCATCTTTTATGGGTTTAATAACAGAATCATCTGTTCTGAAACTTATATTTAAATTATGCTCTAATATTTTGCCTTTAAAAAACTTTTTTGCAGTTTCATTTTCCTTAATGGTAGGAGAACCGGGATAGTTCAAACTTGTTGCAATGATAAGCGACAATCCCGAATATTTGAAGAGCAGATGGTGAACAGGTGAATAGGGGAGCATTATCCCAAGTGTATCATTTTGAGGTGCAAGGGCTTCTGTTATATCGTTATTAAGTTTTTTTTGAAAAAGGAATATGGGTTTTTTTGAGGATGTGAAGATCTTTGAATAAGAATCATCCCAGTTCACATATTTTTTGACAGTATCAATATTTTTTGCCATTACGGCAATGGGTTTTACCTTTCTTTTTTTTAATTTTCTTACATCTTCTATTACCTTTAGATTCTCCGCATTTCCTATTATATGGAACCCACCCCAGCTTTTTACAACAATGACATTATCGTTTTTAATGAGTTTTGCAGCTTTTTTAATGGCATCAATACCGCTAAGATCGTCTAAAAAGTAATTAGGACCGCAATCCCAGCACGAAATTGGCTGAGCATGATATCTTCTGTCAGTAACATTCGAATATTCACTTTTACAATCATTGCACATCTTAAAAGTTTTAATTGTGGTTTGGTTTCTATCATAGGGTAATTTTTCAATGATCGTATATCGTGGTCCGCAATTTACACAATTAATAAAGGGATATTCATATCGTTTATCATTGGGATCATTGAGTTCTCTGAGACAATCATCGCAAATGGCAAGGTCCGGTGAAACATTGAGTTCCGGTTTTGCTTTTCCGCCGCTTTTTTCAATGACAAAATCATCATGTTCTCTTTTATGGGGTTCAATTTCACTTATGTTTTCAATTACTGCCGCCGGCGGAAGTTTTTCATAGAAATCAGTTAAAAAGTTTTTTATTTGTGAATTATTTCCATCAAGTTCTATCTCAACTCCGCCTCCGGTATTCTTTACAGAACCCTTTAATTTGTTCTCCTTGGCGATCCTGTATATAAACGGACGGAAACCAACCCCTTGAACAGTACCAATGATAAGGAACTTTTTCTTAATCTTCATATTGTATTATATTAAAAAATAATAAAAAAGTCAAGTTAAATTGTGAAAAATTTCTTAAACTAACTCTTGACTTTAAATAAAAAATAATGTAAAATACAATAGGTATTAGAGAGGTATATTAGAAATGAATATTATGGAAATATTTATTTATAGGGATTATTATCATAATTATA
>CAYVPX010000130.1:0-5148 GCA_964453935.1 uncultured bacterium
TAAACACTGGATAGCAATCTGTTAGTCCGACCAAAACATCTTCCAGTTTATTAAACTGCTTTTGTTGGGCAATTATTTTCTTTATGTAATTTTTGAATTGTTGCTTAGTCATAGATTTAGTCATATTTTTCCATTCTTTTTTTTAATATCAATATCATTTATTTTAATATTATTTTCTTTTTCAAAATTTCTTATTAAATACCAGAAATCTTCTGTCTCATTGTCATCAACCCTCATTTGAGAATTATGATCATTCAAATTCCTTCTATCCCCAATTTGAATGGCTTCTGCCTCAAATTCATCATTTCCCATTATCTCACCCATTCTAGTTTTTCTTATTGGCAAATCCTCAATTTTACTGGATCTTCTTAATAATGAAATGAAGTTTTCTTTATCTTGAAAAATTTTTTCTACAAATTTGTTATTTACAACTTTTGATTCCTTTCCTGTAAAATATTCATTGATACTACAAAATTCATAATCAAATGGACTCTTTACAATTCCCGCCCTAAAGGCATTTAAAAGAACGTATAATATACCAATTTGCAGATATTCGCCGCGTTGAATTAAGGTTGATTTATATCTCCCTTGGAAAACATATCCTTTCCCTCCCATTACCTTCCTATATATAAAGCCATACTCTCCGTTTAATTCTTTCATAAATCTTGACAAATTTCCCGATGTGTTTTCCATTATTAGGTGATAGTGATTATCTAAAACTGAATATGCAAAAACTCCAATTCTATATTTTTTAGATTTTTCCACCAAAATACGAACAAAAATTTTTTTCATTCGATCATTTGGGAATATATTGCTACCATTAATACCACGACTCATGATATGATGTAAGGCACCTTTATATGTTAATCTAGCTCTTCTCATATTCCAATTATATCAAAAAAGTGGTAAAAAGGCAAGCACCGTCCCCAATAAAAAAAAACGCCTGAGCAGGGATTCGAACCCCGAACCTAATGGTTAACAGCCATTCGCTCTACCATTGAGCTACTCAGGCATTAGTGAAAGTTCATTATATAAATTTTTTAAAAAAAAGTCAAGAGTTTTGTTGAGATTTAATATAAAATGTTATTTTTGTTCCGCTGCCAAGTTCACTTTCTACATCTAATTTCCCGTGATATTTATCAACAAGTTTTTTTACAATGTAGAGCCCTAATCCCATTCCTTTTATTTTCACTGAACTTTCCCCCTGGGAAAATTTTTTAAATATCCTCGCCTTTAATTCCTCACCCATACCAATTCCATCGTCTTTAACGTAAATACCTAAATATTTGCCATCATTTTCACAACCTACCTCAATTTTTAAAGGTGGACTTGAGAATTTTTTACTATTCTCAATCAGGTTTCCCAGTATAATATTGAGATCTAATTTACTCATTTGTATATTCGTTTGACATTCTTCGTTATGTATGATAAATTCAATATTATCTTCTTTCATCAATTCCTCATAATCATTCTTTAGATCTTTTAGTATTTCTCCTATAGAAATCTCTTCCGGAACAGTATCGTTTTCAGTATCAAAATCAACCCTCAATAGTGTAAAGATCTTATTTATATTCGCTTTTATCCTGAGCAAATTTCTTGAGACGCTGTCAATATTCTTTTTATATTTTTTTTGAACGTATTCATCTTTACTTACTTTTTCAAAATTGCCAAAAAAGATAGTAAGAGGGGTGTTTAATTCATGAGTAATTTGTGAGAACATTTCTTCCTTAATTGCCTCTTCTTTTTTTATTTTTTTTAAATGTTCCTCAATTATTTTATTTTTCTGTTTTAATTCTTCCCTAACTTTCATATACTTTATTTTTCTTATAAAGGCATTCTTCATTGGAGGATATTTCGCCACATCTATTAATATACCTATACCGGCAACAATAAACCCATTTAGAAGTAAGGGAACAATTTGTAGTGTTTCGGTTTTAAATAAATATAAAAAAACAAGGAGAATAATATATATAGTCATAGACAATAATACACTATAAATAGGTTTAAACAGATAAATTGCATTTAGCCCTATAATAATCAGGGTATAGCCCTCAATAGAGCTCCTGAATGTTATATCCAGATAGAGAGCAAGAAAACCGGCAACGGCAATTGAAATAATGCTTATATAAAAAAAATAATATTTTATCTTCTTTTTAAAAAGGAAAATAAAAAAATGGGGAATAAAGAAAGTTAAATGCATTAAAATAAGGATTCCTATTATATCTTTATTTAAATATTTTCTTAAAAAAATATCTCCAAAAAGAAGAATGAAAAATATTACAGATAAAAATATGGAGACATAATACAATATTATTGAATTTATTCGTTTTATTTCATTATTCAATTTAAATTCTAACTCTTTATCCTTCATATTTATCCAAATAAAAATAAAAGGTGGATCCCTTATCCAACTCACTTGTATATTCAAGTTTGCTATTATATTTTGCAAGAAGCCCGTTAACAATGCTTAAACCAAGCCCTAATCCTGGGATTTGTTTTGTTTTCCCTAATTTTGCTCTATAAAACTCTTCTAAGATCCTATCTTTATCATCATCAGCAACACCGAGACCTTCATCTTCTACCCCTATTTTGACCTTTTCGCCGGTAGATTCGGCAAAGAAATGTATATTAGATCCTGCTTTGGAGTACTTAAAAGCATTATCTAAAAGGTTCTCGATTATAATCTGCAGATTTTCTCGATTAATAAAGAGCTTTACATCCATTATTTTATTATGAAAATGTTTACCTTTTTCCTTTGCCAAAGCATTATAATCATAACAAATGGGTTTCAAATATTTTTTTAATTCGATAATTTCTTCCTTTTCTTCAGAATCGGTAACTTGTGATTTCATAAGATCTAAAATTTTAGAGACATTATTCATTAAACGCTTAACATTTCTTTCTATTGCAAAATAGGGCTTTTCAAAGGTATCGTCTTCTTGTAATTTACTTTTTATTAAATTAAGATGACCATATATAACAGATAAAGGTGTATTCAGCTCATGTGCAACGGCAGCAAGCATTTTGTCCTTTTTCTTTTCATATTCTTGGAGCTGTTTGAAATTATCTTCTATTGTATTATTTTTTACTTCTATTTCCTCTTTTGATTTTTTTAACTGATATTCTTTCACAAACGTTTTATATAATAAATTATTCTTAATCCTTGCAAATAGAAAAGCAATAATAGTTGCAACGGTACCATTGATAAGATTTGATCTATATAATTTATTTATTGGAGTCATAGTTGTTAGAAGTAAAACGAAAATAATAAATGATAAAAGGATCAAAATAAATGCTTCTTTAGGCTTGAAATAAAGTATAAAAAAAGCAGACATGATCCCGTATATATACACGGTAATATTTGTAAATACTCTTAGATCATATAGCAATGTTAAGAAAACAGCAAGCATGGTCATTGAAAAAGCCAATATGGGGAAATAATTCTTTTTACGCCTTATGAAAAACCACATGAGCAAGTTAGGCAAGAAAAGAAACCAATGTGCCAAATGTATATATATACTATTTTCTTCCTTAAAACCTTTAAAAAAAATAAAATCCAATCCTACAAGTATGATGCCTATTATTGTTAAGAACGGAATAAAAAAGTTCAATGCTTCAAAGTTGGAATTCCTAATTTCTCTATTTAAAATATTATCAGGTAAAATGATCTTTTTGACTTCCTCCATATATGTATTTTAATATTTTTTCTCTAAAAAATCAAGGCAAGAATGGAAAAAATGAAAATTATGTAGACCATTACGCTTATTTCTTTAAATTTTCCCAAAATTATTTTTATCAATGTATAGGAAATAAAAGCCCAGATGAGTCCTTGTGTTATGGAATATGTTAGTGGTATCAATATAAGTGCCAAGAATGCCGGAATACCTTCTTCCATATTTTTAAAATCAATCGATGATACACTACGCATCATAAAAACACCTACAATAACCAATGCAGGCGCCGTTGCAAAGGCAGGAATAGCTTTTAGAAAATTGCCAATAAAAAGGAAAGGTAAAAATAGAACACCGGTGGTAATAGCGGTTAAACCTGTTCTGCCACCTTCTTCTACGCCGGAAGCGGATTCAATATATGTAGTTCCCGAGCTTGTACCAAAAAGTCCGGAAACCGTGGTGGATATTGCATCAACCAAAAGTGCCCTTCCAACGTTTTTCGGCTGGCCATTTTCATCCACCATATTTGCAACATTGGCAATACCTATAAATGTTGATATAGAATCAAACATATCGGTAAAAAGAAATGTAAATATTGGGGCTATCATACTTACTTTTAATACACTTAAAATATGCAATTTAAAAAATACGCTTGTAAAATCAGGTCTTGAAATAATGCTATGAGGCATAATAAACTTTTTGAACGGAACTGCAATAAGTGTTGTAATTATTATACCCAAAAGCAAGGAACCCTTTACCTTCTTCACAAGAAGCAATATAGTGATCAAAAGTCCTACTAAAAATAATAATACCGATATGTTTAATGGACCTCTTGTAATATAAGTTGCAGGATCCCGTACAATAAATCCTGCATTTTTAAAACCGATAAAAGCGATAAAAAGACCAATTCCCGCGGCGATACCGAAACGCAGGGATTTTGGTATTGCTTTAACGATCTCCTCTCTTACTTTCAATACCGAAAGTATTATAAATATAATACCTGAAATGAATACTGCACCCAAAGCATCCTGCCAAGGGATATGCTGAGTAATGACCAATGTAAAGGTAAAAAATGCATTTATTCCCATTCCCGGAGCAAGAGCAAATGGTAAATTGGCATATAAACCCATTAATACGGTGCTTAGAAAACTAACTAAGATAGTGGCAGTGAGAACACCATTAAAAGACATCCCTGTTTCTGAAAGGATCTGCGGGTTTACTACAATGATATAACTCATTGTAAGAAATGTGGTAAATCCGGCAATTACTTCTTTTTTAACGGAAGAATTATATTCGCCTAAATGTTTAATTGCATAGAAAAAAGAATCCTTTGATTTCATGTATACTCCTAATATTATTTATTATAATATATTTTTTAAAAAATGCAAAAATAAATTCTGTTTAAAAGGTTAAAAAGTTCAAAAGTTTAAGGTGAAAAAAAACAAAGATAAAGTAATGGAATTACCACGGAGCAGAC
>CAYVPX010000131.1:0-3570 GCA_964453935.1 uncultured bacterium
CCATCCATTCTACCAAATGATGCATTAATAGAAATAACCAATGCAAGCACAAAAACGAGAGCAAAAATTTTCTTCATACATACCTCCTATAAACTTATTTGTATAAGGTTAATAAAGTGCCTCCTCCAAAATGTGAAAAAAGTGCATTTTTTAGTTGGCACTCCATCCATTTCATTATAGCATATTTTTAAATTTTCACCAAATTTTATTTCATCTAAATATTCAAACGGATATTTATTCTTTTAATTCAATCATAACTTTTTGCTTCGAACTTTATTTACTTTTCTCGGGTATATTTTATGTCAATTCTAATTTAGAAGAGGGTGAATTCTGCTACGCTCCAATCCTTTCAATCTATCATTATAAACTCATCTTTGTCTCATGTTAAAGTAGGGTGTTTCCGCCTGAGTTGTTCATATTCGCATATTCGTATATACGAATATGCACATATACCTATATTCCTATATTGGAATACACCAAAGTTATCAACATACGTATCATTTTTAAAACACTCCAATCATAATCCACTTTAAGAAAATACAATAAATTTAACAAGCGTTCCCATTTTTACCGGTTCCTTTTTTCGAACTCAAGTTTTTATAAATAATTTGTGACTTTTAAAATTTATATCTTTTTTGTTTCTTACTGCTTTATGCCGAATATATAGAGAATTATAAAAAATCTACTGTGTACGCTGTTAACCACCGTCCCCATTATTCAAATGTTTCGGTGCCGCTTTCGTAGATGTCGTGAGGTTTGCTTTCTGTAAGACCTGCATTGGTGATCTCGACAAATTCAGCATTCTTTTTTAGCATTTTGAGATTTTTCGCACCGAGATAACCCATACCTGAGCGTAAACCGCCTATGAGTTGAAAAATAACATCATCTACCGCACCTTTATAATCAACCATTCCTTCAACACCCTCGGGTACATATTTTTTTGCCTCTTCCTGAAAGTATCTTTCGCCGCCACCTTCCTTCATTGCGCTTAATGAGCCCATACCGCGATAGTATTTGTACTTTCTTCCCTTATAAATGATGGTTTTCCCGGGACTCTCTTTACAGCCAGCTAAAATAGATCCTATCATTACAGAATTTGCTCCTGCGGCAAGTGCTTTCACAATATCTCCGGATTGTTTAATACCGCCGTCTGCAATAATGGGGATCTTATATTCATTGGCTGCCGCAACACTTTCCATTACAGCGGAAAGCTGAGGAACCCCCACACCTGCAACAACACGGGTTGTACAAATGGAACCGGGACCTATACCCACTTTCACGGCATCAACTCCGGCTTTAATTAGTGCAATAGTTGCTTCCTTTGTTGCCACATTCCCGCCGATTATCTCTATTTTTTTATAATTTCGCTTTATATCTTTAATGAGTTCCAAAACAAATTTTGAATGGCCGTGTGCCGTATCAACTACAATTATATCCGCACCGGCATCAATGAGATGCTCAACTCTTTCCATTGAGTATTTCCCCACACTTACACCGGCACCAACAAGTAAACTCCCTTTTTTATCTTTTGATGCTTGGGGATATTTAATTCTGTTCTCTATATCCCTGATGGTGATCAATGCCTTTAAATTTCCCTTTGAATCAACCAAAGGAAGTTTCTCGATCCTGTTTTTAATAAGGACCTTTCTTGCCTCTTTCAAGGGGATCTTGAAATCTGCGGTTATTACTTTTTTTGTCATTAGTTCCTTTATCTTCTTATTATTGTTCTCTTCAAATTTAATATCCCTTTTTGTAATTATTCCAACCAATTTTTTATTTTTTACAATGGGAATACCCGAAATATTCTTCTCATCCATTAAATATTTGGCATCCTTTACCTTATCATCAGGGGTCAGTGTAATGGGGTTTTCAATAATCGCTGTTTCATATTTTTTTACCCTTTTCACTTCTTCTGCCTGTTTCTCAATGCTCATATTCTTATGAATAATGCCAATACCACCGAGCTTTGCCATGGCAATTGCCATCTCGCTTTCGGTGACCGTGTCCATTGCCGCACTGACAATGGGAATGGAAAGTTTCAAATTTTTTGTAAATTGAGTTTCAAGCAAAGCGTTTTTTGGTAAGATCTCAGAATATTTTGGTTTCAGTAGAACATCATCAAAGGTCAATGCCTTTTTTATTTTCATAAAGTCCTCCCTTTTTTCTATTATACCACCTTAAAATTTAAAAGCAAGTAATTTTGAAGAATGTTCAACCTGACACCTTCTTTAAATGAGTGGCACGAACAATACAGGAAATAGAGATTTACTCAATATACTGTTTTTACTTTTTATAATCAAAATAAGTTCCTGTTTTAAGCGAGCACCAATAGGTATTATCATTCTACCGCCATTCTTCAGCTGTGAGATCAACTCACTGGGAATATTCTCCGGAGCAGCAGCAACCAATATTTTATCAAATGGAGCATACTCCCTTAATCCTTTTTTCCCATTACCCAAATGGAAATATACATTTCTGCATCCGAATTTATTAAGGGTTACTTCTGCATTATTCAATAATGTTTCATTGATCTCTACGGTATGCACGGTTTTACAAAGGCGAGACAGTATAGCGGTTTGATAACCTGAACCTGTTCCTATCTCCAGAACCGTATCCTCCTTTGTAATTTTCAACACCTCGGTCATAATAGCAACCATATAGGGTTGTGATATTGTCTGCCCCTCCCCAATGGGAAGTGGTGAATCATCATAAGCATTTTTTTTCATTTTTTCAGGAACAAAGTTCTCTCGAGGGAGATCTCTCATTATGTTAAGAACGGATTCATCCTTTATACCACGCCTGATCAACTGAAATTTTATCATGTCATTTCTTAATTTAGAAAGATCAATCAAATACTACTCCTTTCTTTTTCCAATCTTCCCTATATTTTTTAATAGAAATCTTACTTTTTTCAATAAGATCTTCTCTTTTTTCTTTCTTTTCTCTTTTTATCAAACCGAAATTTGACGACATGGGCTGAAATTCTTTTTCATCAGTTGTTGTTACATACCTTAATAGGTTGCCGAGCATTGTATTTTCATCCGGAAGTTCCATCTTCTTCCCCTTTAAAAATTGCGATACAAGTATTCCCGTGATAATGCCGCTTGCAGCAGATTCCACATAACCTTCGACACCTGTTATTTGTCCGGCAAAAAAGATATTATCATGATCTTTCAATTGAAAATACCTGTTAAGCACTTTTGGGCTGTTAATATAGGTATTTCTATGCATGATACCATATCTTATGAATTTTGCATTTTCCAATCCAGGTATTAAGGAGAAAACACGCTTTTGTTCCCCATATGTCAATCGTGTTTGGAAACCGATAAGTTCAAAACTATCATATAAAAGTGTTCCCGGTCTTGCCTGAACAACTGCATAGGGTTTATAGTCAATATATTCCCTGAAACCAACAGGTCTCAATGGACCGAAGCGAAGTGCATCCATGCCCCTTTTGGCAATCTCTTCAACAGGCAAACACGCCTCGAAATACACGCCACTGTCAATATCTTTTATGGGAACTTTTTTGCTGGCAATGAGCTCCTTATAAAAATTCATATACTCATCTTT
>CAYVPX010000131.1:3670-5128 GCA_964453935.1 uncultured bacterium
CCCTTGGCATTTCTCAGCTCTTTGCTTTTAAAAGAATTGGAGCAAACCACTTCTGCCAAATATGGTGTTTTGTGAACATCTGTCATTTTATTCGGTCTCATTTCATAAAGATCCACTTTGAAACCGTTCTTTGATAGTTTATAAGCAACCTCAACACCGGATAAGCCACCCCCTATAATATTAATTTTCATTTGGTCATTTCTCTTATAATGTCCGAATATGTCGAGGTCATAGGTTTTCGCTGTTTTTTATTGCTAATATTAGGATACCATTTCTGCAGGAATTTTCCCATTTTTGAATATCTTGCCGATTCGTCCTTTCTTTCATAAATTGCCTGCTGCATTTGAAGTAATTGCACATACACATGTTTACTTTTTTTAGTCATATCCTTTGTTAATTTTCCTTGTTTAAGTTTTTTCTCAAGGTCTTTCATTTCTTTTGAAATAGTATCGGGATTCCCTGTTAATTTGCCCTCTTTTTTCCCTTTTTCTATCTCTTTTTTTAATTTTGAAAGCTGCTTTTCAATATTTTGCTGTTCTTTACCGGCATTTTCCAATGCATTATTTAATTTTTGCTGCAAGCCATTCTTATTCATTTCTTCCATCAATTTTTCCAAATAAGAATTTAATTTATTTTGGTCGGAAGCGAGTTTATTTAATTTTTGAAAAAGATCTTGTCCCTGCCCGCCGGAATTCGGACAGCTTGAACTTTGTAAATTACTTGCAACCTCAAGCATTTCATTTGCAAATTTTGAATAATCCCTTTTGAAAGAATCATAATGTCTCATATCTTTATTTAGAGAAAATTTATTAAATTGATCCTTGGCATTCTCAAACTTATCATATAAGCTATAATCAATCATAAGCAACATACTGCCAATAGTTTTTAACTGACCATCAATGGATGACAATCCTTTATGCAGTTGGTTTTCCCATGAAGCATTTAAAAATGTGGAAATTTCGTCTACATTGAAAACATTTTTAATTAACGGCATAAGATCCACATTTTGACCCGATTGCTGGTTCATTTTGTTCTTTGCATACATTTTCATTGATTTAGAGATTTTTTTCTTTTGATCTTGGAATTTATTACCCGCCATTTTTTTTAATTGTTCCATATCATACATGGTTTTATCCGGGTTCAACATCTTTTTATCATTTTCATTAAATTTTGAGAATAAGTCATTACTGTCGTTTTCAATATTATTGATCTTCTTATTAACATCCTGATCCTGTTTCTTTAATTTATCCAATTTCTCAGCTATCTTTTGAGCATCTAATCCTTTTTTATATTCCAATAACGCCTTTACCATCTTTTCAAGCTCAAAGGATATTTTTTTTAGGTCTTCATTTGATAATTTTTGCTGATTGCCATTTTTTTGCAAACTATTTTTTAATTTTTCTTGCAAAGCCGCCAGAACCCTGTCATCAAGTATTTGTTTTAAAAGTTCCATTTGTT
>CAYVPX010000132.1:0-5113 GCA_964453935.1 uncultured bacterium
GGATTACCATAGGAGGGTAAATTAGTGGATGAAGTTATTCACCGTAATAAGAATAAATCTTACCACCATTTCTATAAATGTAGAAAAGTATACCTCGTTTTTTGTTTGCCTTTGCGATTGCCTTTAAATAGTCATCCATTGTATTTATTTTTATATTATTGATCTTCAATAGAACATCACCTTCCTTTAAACCTGCTTTCTGTGCAAATTTTCCTGGTTTAACGCTTATAATGACCACACCTTGCACATCAGATGGTATCTTATACATTCTTCTAACATCCCCGGTAAGGGATTTTACCTTTAAACCGATCTTATCTGTTTGTTTTGTGAGAATATAATCCCCTTTCTTGGTTCCTAATGTCACATTAATGTTCATAAACTTGTTTTTTCTCCATAACCTTAATTTTATAATATCTCCAGGACTATGTGAAGCAATTTGAATAGCAAGGTCAGATGAATTATTTATTTTTTTGTTATTGATGGAAACAATAATATCACCAACTTTTAGACCTGCTTTACTTGCAGGACTGTTATTTTGAATATCCGAGATCAAAGCGCCATTCTCTCCCTTATAATGGAATGCTTTTTTAACATTGTTAATGTTTTGAACAGTTACACCAAGAAATCCTCGTTTGACCATACCGTTCTTTTTTAATTGTGGAATAACATTCTTTGCTAAATTTATGGGTACGGCAAAACCTATGCCTTCAAATCCGCCTGAACTTGACACAATTGCAGTATTAATGCCGATGACATTACCATTTAGGTCAATAAGAGGACCACCACTGTTTCCCCTATTTATCGCCGCATCCGTCTGAATTAATTGTTGTAATGGTGATCTCGTAATACCTTCTCTTCCTAATGCTGATATAATACCTGCGGTTACGGAAAAATTTAAACCAAATGGATTGCCAATTGCAATGACCCACTGTCCTATCTTTATTTTGCTTGAGTTTCCGAGTGAAGCATAAGGGAGTTTTTTGGCATTTATCTTTATTAACGCTACATCAATAGTATTATCAACTCCAATAACCTTTGCTGAATATTCCTTCCCGGACAATAATGTTACTTTGATCTTTACAGCATCCTTTACCACATGATAGTTAGTTAAAATATAACCATCCGGGGAAATAATAAATCCGCTACCTAATGCTTCTACCCTTTGTTTTTGTGGTACCACCGGCATTCCGAAAAATTTTCGAAAAATGTCATCATTTGGGAAAGGGCTTAAATTCGCTGTTACTTCCGACACAGTACTTATGTTTACAACCGCGGGCCTAATCTTCTGAGACACCTCAATAAAAGCATTAGAAATTGATTCCAACTGTTTTTTTGTGTTCTCAATTTGTGCAAAGCCTACGATTTGGAATAGGAATAAAAAAGTCAGTAAAAAATAGAGCTTCTTTTTCATATATGCCTCCATTATATACATCACTCACGAAAGCATATAATGTGCCAAACTTTTAAGTAACCTTATATTGGTAATATGTAAAAATAATTATTTTCGAAAAGGGAGAAATATGTATCATTTATTGACACTATATAAAAAATAGAAATTAAAAATATCAGTTCGGAATTTAAGGTTTGTAGTTTGAAAAACCTTAGACACCCGATGTTGAACTTTCGAGTGGTTATTAAATTCCTATTCTTTCCGGCCAAGGTACTTTTTGTGCAATGCTCCAAACTTTATTTATATAGTTCAATGAAAAATAATTCTGCAAAAGATGAAGCCAAAATGAACCTCTCTCATTCAAAACGATCATACCATTCTTTTCGTATGACAAACCCGATAATTTCATTAATGACAGGATCATATTCATCTTCCTGTTTTTTAATCCAAAAATTTTATAGAGCTCTTCTTTTGGAATACTGGTATCATAAAGTCGCCAGTAAAACCAATGATAAGCTGACATTAAATTTGTAAAATCCATTTTTAATGCAATAGGTAATTTATTTTGTAAACTTTTTTTTATATACTCTTCTACTGAAAAGGTGTTTAAATAGTATATCCCTCCAATATTTGAACCTGCTCCCGGGCCGAAACCTATATAATTTTCCCTTGTAACCGATGAGTACCTTGGTACATTTGATTTTTTAAATCCCCAAACGGATGTTGGTTCAAAGCCCTCATTTGTAAAATATTCATATATTGTTTTATACATTCTTCGTCTTATAAAAATATTGGGCATCTTCACTTTTTTAATTTTCAAGTATTTCCCGATGGTTGAATATGGAAAGGTAAATAGAGGATATGCGGTTATCTGATCAACACCGGAAGCAATGGCTTTTGTTACATCAGAGACAACATCATTTATTTTCTCACCTGGAAAAGCAAAAATGAGATCAAGGTTCACGGATTTAAAATTCCTTGCTAAAAGCAGATCAATTGCGGGTTTAATAATATCCGAATGATAATTTCTTCCAATAAGGTCCAAGAATCTATTATTAAAACTCTGTACACCCAAACTTACAAGATCAATACCATATTCTGTCAATTTTTTTCCTACATATTTATTTATATCGTTGGGATTCGTCTCAATACATATTTCTCCGACAACATAGAACCTTTCCTTTATCTCGTCAAGAATTATACCCAATTCATCAATTAGATTTGTGGGAGTACCGCCGCCGATATATATTGAATTTATTTCAATTTTACCGAACTTTTCATTATACATCTTAATTTCATTTAAAATGGCTTTAAGAAAAGGTTGAACCAAATTTTTATCATATCTTATTTTATTATAAGGACAATACGGGCACATATTCTTGCAAAATGGTATATGTATGTAAAGGTTGGTCTTTTTTATCTTTGGGAGATCAATATTCTTTGCATGGTAAAAGGTAAAATCCTGCTCTTTCCCAACCAAATATCTGCGGATATTTTTTGTAAAAAACTCTATCGACATATTTTTCCATCCTTTTTATTTTGCTTAAGATATTCATTTTTGTTGACAAAACCTATCATTTCTCTTTTTTATTTTAAATATCTTTTTATTCTTTCTGTATCTTCGTTTTCCTTATCGCTCTTAAAATAAATTTCAATAAATATTATTTCATTATTTTCCTTATTATACTCATAAATAATTCTTATTCCACTATTTGAAGCAGTACCTTTCAAAGCTTTACAAGCAAACTTTTTGGCTTTAAATATTGAATGGTTCTCAACATTTAAACTGGAAATATTTTTAATACCTCCATTATCTATATTTTGTAAATGATATAATACCAATTGAGTTTCAGTAAAAGTTCTAAAGTCTTCATCAAGAGTTTTGAATCGTTTTTTTAGTTTTTTAAAATCTTTATCAAATTCTGCAATGGTTCTCTCATTAAAAATCTTTTTCATCAGGATCATCTCTTACTGAATACTCGGGAGTTCTATAGAAAACCTTCTCATAATCAATTATTTCTTGATCATCTGTTGTTAACCATGGAACATCATTATGTGAATATTCTGATATTTTTTTCGCATTCATATCTGATAATCTTGAAAGAACATTGTCAATCAATTTAATTTCATGTGCCATTAATATTTTTAAATTTGCTTCCCGCAAAGGTAAATATTTTGTTTGAGAATATCCATGATAATCAATTTTTACTTTTTGAATGTCTTTCCCTTCCATTATTTTCACTATTTTAGTAAATTCCACGGGTGTCGGACCATAATGATTTTTAATATACTTTGCTCCAATCAATTGTTCTTCATATTTTTCATAAAAATCAAAATCAATAAAATAAAGAATCTTATATAAAACCGTTTCGCCCATGTTTTCTTTAGAACCAATTTTGTTTAAAATATAAAGTAAAACCTGTTTGAATTTTTCAACATTTTCCTGAGGGATATTTATTCTAATTTGCTCTTTTACTTTAACTGGCTTCCTTTTACCTTTTTCAAACACAATGATAGGCTCTTTCTTCAAATCAAGTAAAATATCTATTGAAATATTAAACATTTCAGCAATTTTTTTTAATTCATCGGCTTTTATCATCCTTCGACCTTGTTCTATCATACTTAATGTAGAACGTTTAATTTTCAGCATTTTTGAAAATTCTTCTTGTGAAAGGCCAATGTTCATCCGCATTTTTTTAATTCTATTTCCCAATTGCACATAGAACTTATCCATACTATTACCTCATTTTTATATTATATTATAGCATATGTTAGATTTTATGTCAAGTATATGTTAGATTTTCCACCATCCCGTTTTTGTTTTTATATGTTCAGAGAAATTTCTCTTTGTAAAAAATTCAGACACTCCTGCAATAGATCAGTAATCACTACATTATAATTTCCTTATTGTTCGTTATCACATTTTCGCATATGCGAAAATACGAAAATAACTTTATCTATTTTTCTCCAAATTTTAATACGCTAAAACCTGAAAATCAGCATTCCCAAAAAACCTATTGAATGGAAATTCTACTTTTACGACTATTTCCAATTCCTATTTTGAAAATAATTTGATTTATTTTAATATTTGAGTAAAATATAAAGTAAGGATTTTAAAATGAATAAAGATAAATTTGAAATTGCAAAAGCAGATAAAATTAAAAACCTAATTTATACTATCCGAGATTTACAGGTAATGTTTGATAGTGATTTAGCAAAGCTTTATGGGGTAGGAACAAAACGATTAAATGAGCAAGTAAAAAGAAATATTGAAAGATTCCCAGAGGAGTTCAGATTTCAACTTACAAAAAAAGAGCTCAAATCTTTGAGGTCGCAAAATGCGACCTCAAACGAACAACGAGGCGGAAGACGGTATTTACCTTATGTATTCACTGAGGAGGGTGTTGCAATGATTGCCTCTGTTTTGAAAAGTGATACTGCAATTAAAATGAGTGTGCAAATAATAAAAGCCTTTGTAGCAATGCGTAAATTTATTTTTAAGAATGCTTCTATATTTCAGCGATTAGACTATATAGAAAAAAAACAATTGAAAACAGATGAAAATTTTAGCAAAATCTTTGATGCTTTAGAAAGTAAAGAAAATTTGCCCAAACAAGGTATCTTTTTTAATGGACAGATATTTGATGCTTATAAATTTATCTCCGACCTTATTCGCACAGCCAAAATATCAATTGTAATTATTGATAATTATGTGGATGACAG
>CAYVPX010000133.1:0-5055 GCA_964453935.1 uncultured bacterium
TTTTTAAAAAATATTCTGCAGCTTCTTCAACGTCCATCTCTAAAAAAATATTGGAATTCGGTAAATATGCGAGTGAACCTTTATTAATGGTAATAATTGTTCCGCTAAAATATTGAGGTAAAATTGATGCAGGCGCAATTGTCAATGTAGTACCTATAATGAGCATCAAATCTGCTTTTTGAATTGCTTTAAAGGATTCTTCAAATCCCTTGACAGCTTCACCGAAAAATACAATATCCGGTTTAATTAAACCATTACAAGCATCACATCTTGGAATTTCATTGGAATTCAACTTTTTTTCTATTTGCTCCAGGGAATATTTATTATGGCAATTCACGCAATATCCGTATTGCAATGTTCCATGAAATTCAATGACATTTTGACTTCCTGCCTTTTGATGAAGCCCATCTATATTTTGTGTAATAATAGTAATATTTTTATCTTGTTCTTCAAGTAATGCTAAAAAAATATGCATTTTGGTAGGTTGCGCTTTTTCTAATAGTTTTAAAAAGTCCTTTGAAAATTCCCAGAATGGATAAGGATTTTTCAAAAAATTGTTTAAACCGAAAAGTTCTTCGGCTTTTATGTTCTTTGAATATATTCCCTGAGGTCCCCGAAAATCGGGAATGCCGGCACTTGTTGAAATACCGGCTCCTGTTAATACAACAATATCCTTTGTATTTTTTATTCGCTGTAATGCGTTATCTAACTTTTTCTCCATTCAGAATCTTCCTTAAAATATCGGGGATCGGGATAAGTTTTCCTTTTTTGTTAATAACCGTATGAATTGTTTCACCTTTTGCCAATACTCCTCGTTCATTGGTTATATTGTAAGAGAATACCATTTTATATCTATCATGTTCTTTAACTATGGTTTTGATCTCACATGTCTCATCGTAAAAAATTGGTTTTTTGAATTCAATATTTGCTCGTGCTACGGGAAGAAGGTAACCCATATCTTCAAATTCTTTATAAGATAGTCCCGAAAGACGCATTAACTCTGTTCTGCCGTATTCGAATAATTTCAGATAATTTCCGTTATATAGAACACCCATAGGATCACAATCCCCGTATAGAGGACGAAAAGAATTAATAATGCTTACTTGTTTCAATCCTTTCTCTCCAATAGTTCAAGGTATCTTTCAATGTTTGATCAAATGGTATTTCGGGTTTCCAACCGGTTTTTTCTCTGAACTTAGTGCTATCACCGTGTAGGATCAGCACATCCGATGGTCTCATCCTTTCCGGGTCTTGAACGATTTTTATTTTTTTACTTGAAAAGGAGAGCAATTTATCCAGTATATCACCGATCCTATGTGTTTCACCAGAAGCAATATTATAAACATCACCAGGATCACATTTCTCAGTAGCAAGCCAATATCCTCTAACTATATCACGAACATCGGTGAAATCTCTTTTTGCCTCAAGGTTTCCGACATTAATAACAGGCGGTTTAAGATCATTTTCTATAAGCGCAATTTGTTTAGAAAATGTTGAAATAACAAAAACTTCACCTCTTCTGGGACCTGTATGGTTAAATGTTCTTGTCCTGATGGCTTTTATTCCGTAACTTTGGTGATATTGATACCCTAAATAATCTTGTCCAATTTTTGAAACGGCATATGGAGAAAGTGGTCTCAATGGATTTGTTTCTTTAATGGGAACCTCATTTTCATAGACCATGCCGTATTCTTCCGATGAGCATGCTAGTTGAATAACAGTATTGTCTATCAAATTATGCTGTCTTACTGCTTCGAATATATTAACCTCACCAATAATATTTGTAGATAATGTTTCTGAAGGTGATTTCCAAGAGGTAGGTACAAATGATTGTGCCGCTAAATGAAAAATTTTATTCGGTTTGATCTCTTGAATAAATCTATTAACTGCTGTGCTGTCTTTTATGTCAACATCATAGAACTTAACCTTGCCTAATAGGTGAATAATATTTTCATCCCGGGATCTCCATCTTTTAAAACCATAAAGATCCACATCTTTAAAATTTGCTAAAATATAATCTGCCAAATGGCTTCCAGCGAATCCGGTAACACCGGTTATCAATACCTTCATATGACCTCCAAATTATACTATTATAACAAAAAATAGGATTTTTCCCAAAAAATATTTGTATTATTTTTATTTTTTTATTATAATTTAGCATGGTAAAGAGATTTATTGGAACAAGCGGGTTTTCTTACAAGAGTTGGAATAATGTATTTTATCCTAAAGGCATCAAAGATCCTTTAAAGTATTATGCTAAATTTTTCAATGCTGTTGAGATAAATGCTTCTTTTTACAGAACATTCAGCCCTGATTTTTATAAAAAACTCATTGACCGTGTACCCCATGATTTCAAATTCATGATAAAGGTTAATCAGACAATCACACATGTAAGAGGCGATTATTACAAAGAAGAGATCAATCATTTTAAAAGGTCTATAAAGCCACTGTTAAAAAGTGAACATTATGGAGGCATTCTATTGCAATTCCCATTTTCATTTAAATATAATCAATCCAATATGAACTATCTTGAGAAGTTAATTAGATTTCTGCCTATTAAGAAAAGTGTTGAATTTCGTCATAGTTCATGGGCAAGTGAATTTGTTTATAATTTTTTTAAAGAAAACAATATTTCATTGGTAAATGTTGATATTCCCAAACTCGATAATCTCTTTCCTGTTATTGAAAAAGTTACCGGTACCACGGCTTATTTTCGATTTCACGGTCGACTAAATGAGAAATGGTGGAATTATCAAGAACCCTATGAAAGATATAATTATTTTTATAATGAAAAGGAATTAGATGAACTGCTTCAAAGGGTCATTGATACGGAAGAGCAAATGGATGATGGAGAACTCTATATATTCTTTAATAATCATTATCAAGCAAAGGCAGTAAAAAATGCAATAAAATTAGGTAATAAGTTGGGTATTATAAAAGAGAATCCCTTTCTGCAAGATTCCCTTTTTTAGGAGGGTGAATGTTTTTTATATTTCCAATAGGTACTAAAACCAAACTCAGAAGTTTTCCTGTTATTACAGTTGCACTCATCATCTTAATGATAATTACCTATGGTATAACCAATTCCCAGGTTATAAATTTACGTCAGCAAACAATAAAATTGGAGAAAGAACTAAATCCGCTGATATGGAAATATATTGACAATAATGAAAAGGGTTTTAATGATTTAGGGATAGAGGACAAATCTCATTATTTAAGGAAATTCTTCAATGATGTTTTAGATGGTAAAAAGAAATTGGTCCAAACGGAAACAGCTATTAAAATTGAAGAAATTGTGAAAAAGATCAATAAGGTGAGGAAACAGCACCCTTATATTAAATACGGATTTAATCCGAAGCATCCGAACCTTATCAATGCCGTAACCTATACATTTATTCACGGCGGGATTATGCATCTTTTGGGTAACCTTTACTTTTTTGCACTTTTTGGTATCTTTGTAGAAGATATATTGGGCAAATGGAAATATGGTGTGATTTATATTCTGGTCAGTATCGGATCTGCTTATTTTTACCGCATAATCAATCCTGCCGGTCCCTATTTGATCGGCTGTTCAGGTGCTGTTTTTGGTATAATGATGGTTTTTGCTGTCTTTTTTTATAATATAGATGTGCAATTTCTTTTCATAATATTTTTATTTATTCGTTTTTGGATAAAGAAATTTTTTGCTAAGGCATGGTATGCTATTTCAATATATGTTGTGCTGGAATTTATCTATATGTTAACAAAGTCAGCTAATGATCATGTGGCACATTCGGGGCATGTAGGTGGTGCTTTAATTGGACTTGTAATTGCGGGAGCTCTTCGTTTTACCCCATTATACAAAAAAATAAAAGTTGAATATTTTGAAAGGGTCGTGGATGAAAATCCTGCCACTATTTTAGAAGATATAGATGAATTCATAACAAAAGGGAATTACAGAAAAGCATTGGATGATTGTAATAATGGACTTGCCTTGAAACCGGATTATCTTCCTTTCTATAAGGCAAAGATCAGGATCTACGAAAATATGAAAGATGAAGTATCAAAAATAGCTGTATTGTCCCAATATTTCCAAATATCTAAAAATGTTGATGATCTATGGGTTGATGATTTTATTGTCTCATTTACCCAATACAAATTTAAAGTCGTTAAATCAAATGATATTTTGTTAGAAGCTATTGAACAATTATCAAATGAAGAAAAATACGATAAGATAATTGAATTGGCACCGATTTTTTTGAAACGCATTAAAAACAAGGATGAATATTTATATAAAAAGATCCTCATAGATCAGATATGGGCATTTATTTATAGAAAGGAATATGATGAAGCATTGGTACTATTATACAAGAACACTGGCTATTATCATAATGACAAGACATTTTATAGGGGATTGCTGGAATTACCGAAAGAAATATTTCAAAGAAAGTTCAAGAAGTTACAACCCGGCACAGTGGAACAATTGATAATATTGGAAAAATACAGATTAAATAAGAACAAGGAAGCATTTAAAAAACTTTTTGAACAATTATCAGAATTGAAAGAAATTGATTTTACTTTTGAACAATTAATGTACTATACGGAACAATTAGATACTAAAAAGGAATACAAAAAAATATTCAAGGTCTATCAATTTGTTTTTAATGAATATAGTTCTCATCCATTGATCTATATCACATATTTTAGGATCTCGCAATTGTTTTACTATATTCTTAAAAATAAGGAAAAAGCAGCTAAATATATAAATACGGCTTTTAATACCTGTAATGACTCCAAGGTACATCTGAAAGCCATTCGGGAATTTATGAATAAAATATATGGTGAAAAGGAATCTTAAATATAATTCGGGGACGCTGGTTGAAAAAGTTGCAAAATCAAAAGACAAAATCAATTTAATAGCCAAGGATTACAGTACAATTGACAATTGACAATTAAAGCCAAAAGAAAAGAAAAAATATAATTACCACAGAGCAGAATACAATTGACAGTTGACAATGGAGAATTGACAATTAAAAAAGCAAAAGTCATTAAGAGCATCGAAGATGCGTAGGAATC
>CAYVPX010000134.1:0-5010 GCA_964453935.1 uncultured bacterium
TGCTTGGATTTTTAAGTATTTTTAGTCCACTTAAAGTTACACGAAATCCGAAAACTTGTACTAATTGTCAGCATTGTACTGATGCTTGTCCCTCAAATATTTTTGTTCATTCAAAATTGCGTATCCGCTCTGATGAGTGTATGGCTTGTGGGGCTTGTATTTCTGCTTGTCCGGAACAAGACAACTGAGATTTCGTCTTTCAAAAAAATCAAAACGACAGATATCAATTAAAACTTATGCCATTATTTTGGTTGGTACCTTCTTGCTTCTTACCGGTATTGCAATGCTCTCAGGATATTGGAAGAGTACAACAAAATCTGAATTTTATAAGGAGTGGGTTCCCAAAATAAACAGTTTGAACTAGAGCATACGAATTAAAAACCTGAGTTCGATATAAGCTTTGTTCATTAATCCTCATTAAATTTATAAATACTGCGACATATTTTGTCGTATTCTGCCAATATCTTTGTAAAAAAAATTATTAGGATATGGGAAAAAAACTTAAAGACAGAGTACTGGAAAGTATTGGTGAAATTTACAAAGAAGCCAAAGGATGTAAATTAGAAAACAGTTTTTTTGAAAAACATAATAACTTACTATTGTTCTTGTCTATCTATTTTAAGCAATCAAAACAGCAATCGTTCTTTGTGGCAATTATTTTTTTTCTGAATTATAAAGGTGATTCAGTTAGTATAAATGATTTAATGGAGTATTTTGAATGTAATCCGGTGTGTTTATTTTTTATCAAAAAGATTTTTGAAGAAATGTCTTTAAACAATATATTAGTAGTAAATGGATTCGGAGTTATTAGGACAAGAATTGAAACTGCAAAAATGAAATTTCACATTAATCTAAAAATCTTTAATGCCATAATAGATGAAAAACCAATACCAGCAATTGAAAATGACAATTTTAAAGATGTGGTTGAAGTGTTGGAAGAGCTATCCAATTTTAGAATTCAATGTTCTGAACATATAATTACTACATCTGAATTATTTTATCAAACAAAGAGACTTATCTCATTAAATCTTCATTTTCCACTAATAAAAAGAATAAATAATCTTAACTATTCCATACAGGATACTTACTTTTTCTTGTATCTGATATGGGAAACAATAATAGGTAACGAATATATCAATATCGGGAGAGAGACAGGATACATTTTCGACAAGGCGACAGAGCGGGTTCAGTATATGCAGCAATTTTTTTCGGATAAAAATCCTTTACTTAAAAACGATTGGGCAGAACTTGTTGAAGGCAATTTTTTAAACGATACGGAAATAAAATTAACTAATGCTTCTTTGGACATGATAAATGAATCCGGTATCAAATTATTTTCTTCGCGTAAAAGAAAAGACAATCTTATTGATCCTAAGAAAATTATTAAACGAAAACTTTTTTTCAAATCCGAAGAAATGAAGCAATTATCAATGTTGGAAAAACTTTTACAGACATCAAATCTCACAAAAACACAAGAAATGCTTATTAATAAGGGGTTACCGAAAGGAATAACCATTTTGTTATACGGAGAACCCGGAACGGGGAAAACCGAATCGGTGTTGCAATTGGCAAAAGACACTAATCGTGAAATAATGAAGGTTGATATTAGTCAATCAAAATCTAAATGGTTTGGAGAAAGCGAAAAAATTATTAAACGGATTTTTACCGATTATAAAACAACTGCAAAAGATTGTGAAAGAATGCCTATTTTATTTTTTAACGAAGCCGATGCCATATTCTCAAAAAGGAGAGAAGTTGGAGATTCTAATATTGCTCAAACCGAAAATGCAATACAAAATATTATTTTGGAAGAATTAGAGAATTTTGAAGGTATTTTAATTGCAACTACTAACTTGACAAAAAATTTTGATTCGGCTTTCGATAGACGATTTTTATTCAAAATAAAGTTTCAAAAACCTGACACTGATATTAAAACAAAAATATGGAAATTGAAATTACCCGGTCTTAATTTGCAGACCTATAAAATGTTGGCTTCTCAATTTGATTTGTCCGGAGGGCAAATAGATAATGTTGCACGAAAATGTCATATTTATGAAGTTGTTAATAGTAAAAAAGTTTCGCAAACAATGCTTTTGGAGTTCTGCGAAGAAGAAGTGCTGAATAAAGCTAACAGGCAAGTAATAGGATTTAATATGAAAATATCATAAAGAATTAAAATATTATGGAAGACCTACAATTTATTCATCTACAAATTTATACACATTATTCAATTTTTGAAAGTATTTGTAAGATTAAGGACTTAATCCATGCTGTTAATCCGATTGAAATGCCAGGGATAGCTATTACAGATAAGGATACATTATCGGCAATCCCGGAGTTTTACAAACAGGCAACCAAAAAAGGGATAAAACCCATTATTGGTTTAGAAATAAAATTTTATCTTACCAGTGAAATTAAATCACATATTTTACTATTAGCCAAAAATAAATCAGGGTATAAAAATCTAGTCAAGTTATCGTCATTAAGTGTTAGGAATATTTCCTTTGAGATATTAAGTTCCTATTCTGAAGGATTAATAGCTATTTGTGGTAATAATATGCCGGAAATAAGACAGTTTCTTTTAGAGCAGGGAACCGAAATTGTTGAAAATCTTTTATTGAGTTGTAAAACGGTTTATAATGATGATTTTTATATCGGTATTCAACGGAAAGAATCTTTTAAAAATGATGAAACGGAAAATACTTTACTTAAAATAGCAAGGGGGAATAATATTCCGGTAGTTGCTGTTAACCCTGTTCGCTATTTATATCATGGGGACAGGGAAGCATTCACAGCTTTTTATCAGGATTCTATTAAAAAAGTAAGTGGCGAAAATTATTTGAAGTCGGTTGACGAAATGATTACACTTTTTTCAGATTTGCCCGAAGCTATTACAAATACAGTTGAGATTTACAATAAAATATCTACATTTTCTATTGATGACAAACCGTTTTGTCCACAGATTAAATTACAGGAGAAGTTTAATGATTTACAAGATTACTTAAAGTATTTGGTAAATGAGGGAGCCAAAAAAAGATATCGGGAAATTACCAAAGTTATTAGAGAAAGAATTGATTACGAATTATCTGTGATTAGTAAAAATCAAAATGCCGATTGTTTTTTGTTCTACCATGACTTAATAGGTTTTATGAAAAAGTCGTATGTTATATATACTGCAAAAGGACAATTGTCCGGGTCTATTGTTAATTATTGCTTAGGTATTTCAGATATTGATCCGATTAAATATGACTTGTTGTTTGAACGATTTATATCAACTGATGAAAGTTTTTCTATTCCTTCAATAGATTTGGATATAGATGAAAGAGGAAGAGATGAAACCATGGCATATTTAAAACAAACATACGGGCATAAAAACATTGCCAGGCTTGTAGTTTTTGAAAATGTAAAACCTCGGGTATTATTAGATAGGGCAATAGCATATTATAATTTAACTGACAAACAAAAAAGAGCAATTGAAGAAAAATTTATAAAGTATGGTAAATATGGGATGATGTATCTTTTATCAAAATTACATTCATTAGATTTCCCTGAAGCCCGTAAAGTCTCGGATTTTATTGAGAAACTTCATGGAGTAGTGGCAAATACTCGTTTACATGAAACTGCGTATGTTGTGGCTTCAGAAGAATTGACAGGGTATTTCCCTGTGCAAGATAATACTATTCAATATGAGTTTCGGGATTTGCCTGATAATACACCTGTTTTTAATTTTTCATCGTTTAAGTTTCTTTCAATTATTCGAGAAACTGTTAATTATATTTTGACGGCACATGAAATTAAAATAGATATTAGAAAAATTCCTTTAGATGATGAAAGGACTTATATGTTATTTCAAAATGGTGATACAGAAGATATTTTGAATTTTACCTCAAAATTGATGCAGAAATATCTAAAAAAGTTAAAGCCCAAAAACATAGAAGAACTATCAGCATTAAATTCTTTGTTTAGACCTGGTCCTATGGCTATTATTTCTGAATTTATTAAAGCAAAAAAAGAGAAAAGGAGTGTTTGGATTACCGGGTTGGAACAGGAAAGGAAAATAGTGAAATCAACTTATGGGATGGTTATTTATCAAGAACAGATGATACTATTGCTGCAGAAATTTGCAAATTTTTCTCCCGAAGAATCGAATGAAATACAAAAAGCTCTGTATAAGAGGAAACTGTCCAGTTATCAGGAAATGATGCCACTATTCCTTAATGGTTGTATAAAAAATGGTATTTCTGTTAAAACTGCGGAAAAACTTTGGGAAAAATTTTATGATATTGCAAATTACTTGTTTAACAAATCCCATTCGATGAGTAGTGTCTTGATATCCTACAAAATGGCTTATCTCAAAACACACTATCCTGTAGAATATTATGCGGCAAGATTAAAAGTTAAAATTTCTAACGAATTAGATGTTATAAATATCTTAAAGGAAATAAAAAGTAAAAATATAAAAGTAGAAGAGACAAAAAAAAATATTGTTGTTGACATTGAAAAAGGAAAGATTCTTATTGGTAAAGGCGGTATTGAGTTATTAAAACAATCAATTCAATATACTTTCTTTAACAAATATACCCAATTTGAATATATGGCGAATGAATATATTGCCTTGTTATCATTGTTAGATAAAATGCAATTAGAAATACTGGCATCATCTATACGAAAGGAGGTAGAAGAATTGTGGCTCTTGCGGCAAGGTGAAACCATAATGGAAATAGAAGAATATTTGAATTGGGAAGATTCTACTGAAATTATACATGCTATAAAAAATAATTTAATGAAAAGAAATAAAATAATAGAATATGACTCTATTTTTAATATTGTCCGTGAAATGAAAATAGGTGCTGTTAAACAACAAGATTTTGAAAAAGCCAGTCAATTAAGAAGTGTAGAACGCCACTTTATTAAGCAATATAAAGTAGCAGAAAAACAGGTGTGGGAGATTACTTGTAAAAACTGTAACCATACATTTACAACAGGTTTACTAAATAAAATAATGTGTCC
>CAYVPX010000135.1:0-3031 GCA_964453935.1 uncultured bacterium
TAGGATCAAAAGAAGATTATCTAAACATAGAAAAAAGGAAAAAGGGCAGAATCAGTCCCTTTTCTGAAAGAAGAAAAAAGGATTTACTTATTAGAAAATCGCTTAATAAAATTCTTCTAAAAAGGAATATATCTATTGAATTTTTTATGGGCTTAAAATATAAAAGAAAGTATAAAAAGTTAAGAAGAAATGTTTTTATGAAATTAATAAAAAGTGGGTTTTCTATGTCGGATATTGCAAGAGTAATGAAGTATAACAAATCTACTATTGGGAGAATATTAGAAGAAAGATGAAAAATAATTTTGCAACTATTTTAAACAGCGTCCCCCTAATAATTATTCCAACAATGAATGAAAAAAAGAACTTAAAGATACTATTGGATGAATTACTTAAATTGTCAATAAATCCTGATATTTTGATTGTTGATGATAACTCTATTGACGGAACAATTGCTCTTGTCAAAAGCCATGTTGAATTTATGAAAAGAATGTTTATTTTGGAAAGAAAAGGTAAGAAACCAGGGCTTGGCGCTTCATATGTTGATGGCTTTAAATGGGCATTGGATAAAAAGTATGAGTATATTTTGGAAATGGATGGCGATTATTCACATCGCCCCCAATATATTGAAAGAATGCTACATTTCCTATTAAAACAAGATCTTGATATTGTTATTGGTTCAAGGTACATAAATGGAGTTAGTGTTATTAATTGGCCCTTACAGCGTTTAATAATTTCTTATTATGCAAATAGGTATGCAAAGCTTATTTTGGGAACAAGGATAAACGATATGACATCAGGATTTGTAGTTTACAAACGTCATGCTTTAGAAAGTATTGATCTCAATAGGATTATGTCCAAAGGGTATAGTTTCCAAATTGAGCTCAAGTACAAACTTTTATTAAAAAAGAATAAAATAGGTGAATTCCCCATAATATTTTATGAAAGAGAAAATGGTGTTTCAAAATTATCCCGTTCAATTGTCATAGAATCCTTTTTTAATGTTATTTATTTTCGTATTTTAGCATTATTTCGCTCATTATTGTGAGATTATGACAGTAAAAGATTATAAAATAATTAGAAGCAAAAGAAGATCAATAGCAATAGAAGTTTCCCCAAACGGTGATGTTATCATTAGGGTAAATCATAAAACGCCTCATAAGAAAATAACAGAAATGCTGGATAAATATGAACAATGGATTGAAGATAAGCTGAAAAAAGTTAAGGATAGATCACAGAAAATTGTAAAAAAAGAGTATAAAAACGGTGAAAAATTTTTCTACCTTGGAGAATGTTATCCATTAAATATAATAGATTCTGAAAGTTCTATAATTTATTTTGATAATGGGTTCTATCTTTCAAAAAAAATAAATCTACCGCCTGAGAAAATGTTTGAGCTGCTTTATAAAAAAATGGCAAAACCATATATTTTTAAAAGGGTCAGTGAACTTGCTGAAAAGTATGGATTTCAATATAGAAGTATAAGAATTACCGGTGCAATAACACGGTGGGGATCGTGTTCGTCCAAAAAAACTTTGAATTTTTCTTATAGATTGATAATGACTCCACCCAATATTATAGATTCTGTGATCATACATGAACTCTGCCATTTGAAAGAATTGAATCATTCAAAGAAATTTTGGGCATTGGTTGAAAAATATAATCCGGATTATAAAGATGATAAAAAATGGTTGAAAGAAAATGGATATAGGTGCCAGGTTGGGACTTTGTGACTTTTGGTTTTTAAAAACATAATCCAAATGTACAAATTATAAATTTGGATAAAAGGGCGCTGGAAAATATTTGCCAGTATAAGAGATTTTACCAGATAAAATATGTTTTAAAAATAAAAATTAAAAAAATTGACTTTTCAATTTTAATGTAGTATAATTTAGCATATAAAATTAAAGCCATGGGAAGGAAATTTTAAAAATAATTTAGAAAAAGAAAATTCACTTTTTACTTCACTATAATAATGGAGGTGCTTTGTATGAAGAAAAGAACTGCTGGGAAATTGTTTTGGCGGCTCACCTATTTGAGTGGCTTTGGGGTTTTTATATTTATATCTATACCAACAATTCGGAAACTTTCCAACAATGCTTGTATAAACATTTCGCTTGCATTTGTAGCATTAGGTGGTATTTCTGGACTCGTTTCCTTAATTTTATGGTTAGTATTGAAGAGAAAAAATATTCCAAACACAAAAAAACAATAGCTATAGTTTTTTTACATAAAAGTTGCCAAGTTCAGCCTATACCATGATTATTGCAAAATACATCTTTTATTTTAAAAAAAACACCATTGGGTTATTATGTTAATAATTTTGTCCTTTTTATATTTAAAAAATCCAATATTTTGAGACACAGGACAAATACTTGAAATATTTTTAATTTCGTTCTATAATATAATAGGATGAAGTTTAAAATTGTATTGTTATTTTTACTTATTTTTACTCAGATTTTTGGAGAAGAATTTGTTTCCATTCATGAAATTGAACTAAAAAATCATGAGGGAATTAAACATATTTCTGATCAACCTATTTATTACAAAACAACTCGATCAAGATCAACCCCCTGTGTGGATCATACAGTATTTGGTTTTTATCCCTATTGGGGTTCCTATTCAAATGTTCAATGGGACCTTTTGACCCATATTGCTTTCTTTTCATTGGAATTTGATCCCTCAACGGGCAATTTTACAAACAAACACGGCTGGCCAGATAATACACTTTTAACAACAGCCCATAATAATGGTGTTAAAGTAATATTAGTAGCAACGAATTTCGGTTCAACGAACAATACCACTTTTTTATCAAGTACAAGTGCACGCACCACTTTTATTACAAATATTGTCAATGAAGTGCAAAATACTGGTGCAGATGGTGTAAACATTGATTTTGAAAGTGTTGACTCTTCACAAAAGGCGAATCTTGTTCAGTTCATGACAGATCTTCATAATGCTTTGAAAAATGCCAACTCAAATTATGAATTAACAATTTGCGGTCCTGCAATTGATTGGAACGGTTCATTTGATT
>CAYVPX010000135.1:3131-4942 GCA_964453935.1 uncultured bacterium
AATTATGAATTAACAATTTGCGGTCCTGCAATTGATTGGAACGGTTCATTTGATTATGATCAATTGGCATTAAATTCTGAAGGGATTTTCATAATGGCTTATGATTATCATTATAGTGGTTCATCTACAGCGGGTCCTGTAGCGCCATTGAATCCAAGCTCTACCTGGGGGCAGTACTGTGTCCGCTGGACCATAAATGATTATATTCAATATGGGGTTTATAAGGATAAATTTATTTTAGGTGTTCCATACTACGGATATAATTGGCCTACTGCTGATGATTCTGTTCCGGCTTCTGCACAGGCTTCCGGAAGTGCTAAGATCTATTCAACTTGTAAAAATGAGGTTGCTACCTATGGTCGCCGTTGGGATACTCCATCTTCAACCCCTTGGTATTATTATACGGATACAGGGCAGGGTTACCAAACATGGTATGATGATGCAGAATCCCTGGGAATGAAATACGATCTTTTAATATCAACCGGATTTCAGGGAACAGGCATGTGGGCTGTGGGTTATGATGGCAGTAATACCGAACTCTGGAATAAGATAAGGGAAAAATTCTGCAATGATCAAACACCGCCTGATACTCCTACTTTATATGTAGTAGAGCAAAATGATACAAATTCAATACTTATAAAGTGGAAAGCAAATACGGAGTCAGACCTTGCATATTATAGAATATTCATTTCAACAGATAGTTCAGACCTATCAAATTATTTTGATATTATAACCGGCAACACACAATACACTTATAGTATTGGGGATCCGGCTGCAGTTTATTTTGTTAGAATGCAGGCATTTGATACATCTAATAACGGCTCTGCATATTCTGATGAATATAGTGTGAGACCAAAAAAAGCAGATTTAAAAATTTTGATTGTTGAAGATGATAATCGTTCCGGATATACACCAAATGATCATAATTTATGGTATGCAAAACCCCTATCTTCCGGTCCATATTACTTTGATTCATGCGGTTCTGAGGCAGTTGTGGATAATATTGTTTCTCTAAATTCTTATCCTGCTGTAATCTGGTTTTGCGGTGCAGACAGTAATATTCCAAATGGTACAGGGACATTTAATTCATCTGAAACCCCACCTGTAACAGTTTATCTTGAAAATGGGGGAAAATTTTTCTCATCCGGTGCAGAAATTGGTTATGACCTGGATTATAAAGGGAATGATCCCAATTTTTTTAACAATTTCTTAAAATCCGATTATGTTCGTGATGATTTTGGCGGTTATCAAATTACGGGCTCTGGAATTTTTAATGGCTTGAATTTTGAAATATATACAGATGTTTCAGGAAGTGTTCAGGGGGATGCAGCATATATTACTAATTGGCCCGATTCCATAACAAATTATGGTGGCAGTTCAGCGGATCTTGTATCAAATACTTATAATTGCGGTATTGAATATAGTGGTTTATTTGGTAGTGGAAGTGTGTCTGGAAAATTGATAAATTTCGGCTTTCCCTTTGAATGTATAAACAGTTTTAATTCAAGATGGAAGGTAATTGACAGCATAATGAAATATTTTGATGATATTTCTCCAGATGCTCCAACACTTGAATATGTGAAATCAAATAATCTTGATGTAACCCTTTGTATAACACCTTCAACAAGTGTGGATGTTCAAAAATATGGATTATATGTTTCAGATGATGCTGTTAATTTTAATTTAAACAGTTATTTCACAGGTAATACTGCAACAATCACACTTTCTGGTTCAGGTGTATATTATTTTAAAGTGATTTCAATTGATAGAGCAGGTAATCAATCAACCTTTAGTGAAGTATTTCCCGCCTA
>CAYVPX010000136.1:0-4895 GCA_964453935.1 uncultured bacterium
TACTCATTATTTAATAAGCGTTATTATACTATAAAATAATTAATATGTCAATAAAATTTTTATTTCTATTGTTACAATATGAAAATGTTAAAGAATTTTACTAAATGAAAATGTTAAACAAAAAATACCCTTTATAGATCGTAAAAAAAATAATAGAGATCACTTAAAGGAAAGTAATCTGGTTACTTATTTATTAGATAAACAATCTTTTCGCCATATACAATCCATTTGTCCGCACTCGGTCTTGGTTTTGTAACATGGGGTATGTCCCTCTTTTACCTGAATAGCTCGGATCAATTCCGTTTTTTTCATTTTTTTGGGAGCTATTCCCATCTTTTTTGCGATTTTTTTGATTTCCAGAATCTTCATATATCCTCCCGATCAAGGTCTTAATATCTTTGCCTTGACCCTTTCCCTAATTTTTATATTATAAAACAATATATGAAAAATTTCAAGTAAAGATCATGATGATTTTTAAATTATAAAGAAATCAAACTGTTCGAATAAAATAACTGAGCCAGGTTGCAGATTGGAAACAAAAACCGATAATATTGAAAAAATTCTATTTTTTTAAATATATTGCTCTATATTGGACTGGATAATAATTCCAAAGCAATATTTTTAATTATTTTGAATCTTCTGCTCCCAAGATGTTTGCCGCCGTACCAGCGGACAACCGCCAAAAGAACGTTATCAATTTTGCTATGTGATAATTGTTCAACCAGTATTTTCCCAGCACCCGATTCTCCGTCATCATTTTTTCCCATCCTGTCTTTTATCTTATAAGCATAGATATAATGATTACCCTTTGTAAATCCTTTTTCTTTTTTTATTGCGTTAACTGTTTCTTTTATATCATTTTCAGACAAAAGTTTTATCAATAATCCTGAAAATTTTGAGCCCTTTTCCTTTATGATGCAGCTTTTTTTTAAGATATCCAAATTTTAAACTTTGAGATCGTATATTCTATATTTTTTATATACCCTTCCACCAAGATCAGTGTCAAATTTATTTATTTTAAAATTATCTTCAAGATTCCATGACATTTCAACCCACTCATAACCTTTTAATTTTCCTGCCTCTTCCGTCTTCCAGAAAAGGAGTGTAGGTACACCGAAACCCTGCGCTTTTCTTTTCAATCCGAAAAGTATTGCTCTTGTTCCTTTGACTTTTTTCTTTAAGCTCATGAATTTGAAAATTCCAAAGGGAAATAATTTTCCGTTCAATGGTTTTATTGCTTCATTGAGATTGGGAATTACGACAGAAACTCCAATAGGTTCGATTGTCCCATCATCATGGATCTCTTCGGCGAACCAAACAAGGTCCGTATCTGCAAAATTCAATAGTACCTTTGCAGTCTCATCCAGTTCTTTTGGTGTCATTGGAACAAACCCCCAATTAGGTTCCCACGCGGCATCATAAACCTCTTTTACCCTTTCCATTTCTTTTTTGAAATCTTTTTTGTTAAATTTCCTTACGCGGATCTTGGGGTCATTCTCTATTCTTTGTGCTTGTCTTTTTAATCTCGGATCAATGGGATCCGTAGATTTTTTATAAAATGCCAAAAGATCTTTTGCCTTAACGAAACCGTATTTTTCTGAATATTCAATATAGTATTTGGGATTATACGGCATCATAACAACAGGATCAGAATCAAATCCTTCAAGTAAAAAGGCACATTCATCATTTGTACCAAAGCTCATTGGTCCTCTTAGAAAATCCATACCCTTTTCTTTTGTCCATTTTACCGCATGATCATAAAGAGTTTTAGCTATCTCATAATCCTCAATGACCTCAAAAAAACCAAAAAATGCGGCTTTTTCATTATGTGTTTCATTGTGCAATTTGTCAATATGGCAGGCAATTCTTCCAACGGGAATGCCATCTTTTAAAGCAAGGAATAACTCAACTTCCGCATGTTCATAGTATGCATTCTTTTTTGGATTAAAATGTTCTTTCATATCCATTATTAGCGGTGGGACCCAGTGTGGGTCATTCTTATAGATCTTCCATGGAAATGTGATAAATTTTTTAAGATCACCTGACTTTTCAACTTTCTTAATTTCAATGCTCATAGCTACTCCTCATTTTCCATTTCTTTTTTAAGCTCATTGAGAAGATTCAATGCCTCAATGGGCTTAATGTTATTTATATCAATTTTTTTGATTTTTTTCAAGGACTTTAATTGATTTTCACTTTTATTTAAAGAAAAAAGTGCCGGCTGAATATAATCATTTTTTTTTGGAAGTATCTTTTTTCCCTTACCCTCAACCTGCATATCCATCAATATGTCTTTTGCGCGTTTAATGACCTCATTGGGAATACCTGCAAGCTCAGCTACATAAATGCCGTAACTCTTATCCGTACCGCCTTCAACGACCTTTCGCAAAAAGATGATCCTATTTTCATATTCTCTTACATCTACCTTGAATATTTTAACTCTATTTAAATAATTTGTGATCTTTATCATCTCGTGGTAATGTGTGGCAAAAAGTGTTTTTGACTGCTGTCCCTTCTTGTTATGCAGAAATTCTACTACTGCCCATGCAATAGCAAGCCCGTCATATGTTGATGTTCCTCTACCTATTTCATCTAATAAAATTAAACTATTATCGGTACAGGAATTTAAAATATTTGCAACCTCGTTCATTTCAACCATGAATGTTGATTGTCCAAGTGCCAGATTATCGCTTGCACCAATCCTTGTAAAAATACGATCAATAATTCCAATATGTGCCTCATCCGCCGGTACGAAAGAGCCGATCTGTGCCATTAGTACAATGGTTGCAATTTGTCGGAGATAGGTTGATTTTCCCGACATATTTGGTCCCGTAATTATCTGCACTTGAGATTCATAATCAATATCCGTATCATTAGGCACAAAAGGTTCGTCAAGGTCTTGAACCTCTATAATAGGATGTCTTCCGTTTATTATTCTGATTCTATTACCGTTATCAACAAATGGACGCATATAATTGTATTTTACAGCACTGATTTTTAATGAGATAATAAAATCGAGCTCTGCAACGATTGAACTATATTCAATGATAGCATGAAAATAATCTTCAAATCTAATTAAAAAATCTTCCCAAAGTTCTTTTTCAAGCGACAATATTTTTTCTTCAGCATTTATAATATCATCCTCTATTTTTTTTAATTCCTCTGTAATAAATCTTTCACTGGATACTAAGGTTTGTTTTCGTATCAATCCCTCCGGTAAAGTTATTTCCTTCAGTTTTGTTCTGCTGATCTCAAAATAATATCCGTATATTTTATTATACCCTAATTTAATTGATGGTATATTCAACTCATTTTTTATATTATTCAAATATTTTTTAATTATAGATTTCCCGTTTTTCTGTAGTTCTCTTAAATCATCGAGTTCCGTATTGTATCCATTCTTGAAAATACCTTTTTCTCCCGGAACAGCAGGTGGTTCAGGTGCAATAGAATTTTCAATGAGTTCCTTGATCTGTACAATATCTTTTTCAATTATATTCAGTTTTTTATTAAGTTCGACGGGTATCATTGAGGAAAATGCTTCAATAAAATTTTTTAATTCGGAAAATTTTGAGACACCATATAAAATAGTTAAAAATTGAGGTGGTTTCACTGTTTTTAATGCGATTTTAGATGTGATCCGCTCAATGTCCTTGATCTCAGACAGTGTTTTTTCAATATTTAAGGTATCACTATCCATTAGTTCATCAATAAAATCCAGACGTTCGCGTATATGTTCTATATTTGTTAACGGTCTTAATATTCTGTTCTTTAATAACCTTGCCCCCATTGGCGTTTTGGTGTTATCAATAATATCAAAAAGATTAGCTCCGTTATTTTTTCCGTTTGGAACAAGATCAAGGTTCAACTGCGTATATAGATCAAGGAACATATAATCAAGTTTACGCCTTGGGGTTATAGTACGGATATGTGCTAAACCGCTTTTTTGTGTTTCCATTAAATAATCCAGCAGCCCGCCGGCAGTAATGATCTCATCATCAAACTCAAAACCACTTGATTTTAATGAATTTACTTTTAAATGTTCTTCAATTATTGATCTTGCATATTTTATATCGAGTTTCCAATCATTAACAAAGTTGAACGCTGTATTTGGAAAGCTCTTTTTTATTGATCTCAGAAGCTCATCTGTTTCAAATTCCTTTTTATAAAAGGATTCTGCAATGATAATTTCTCGCGGCGACAACATGGTAAGGACAGACAAAAATTTTCGATATTGGAAATCATTATTTACCTCACTAAAATGAAATTCTCCTGTTGAAAGATCACAGTAAGAAAAATAGATTTTATCCTGTGTTTTGATAAAAGAAACAATATTTATATTACTTTTTTCATCTACTAATTTTTCATCATAAAAGGTTCCGGGTGTGGCAACCCTGATAACATCCCGTTTAACAATGCCCTCAGCAAATTTTGGATTTTCAGTTTGTTCACATATTGCTACTTTTAATCCATGCTGTACAAATTTATATAAATATTGATCCAAAGCGTGATGCGGTATTCCCGCCAATGGGATCTTTTTACCGTTCTTATCAAATCCTCTACTTGTGAGTGCAATATTTAGAACCTCAGATGCAATAATCGCATCATTAAAAAAAGTTTCGTAAAAATCTCCTACACGATATAACAAAATAGTATCCGGATAATCCTTTTTTATTTTTAAATACTGTTTCACCATGGGCGTATGTTCTTTATTAATTGTTCTTTTCAATAATTTTCCCCTTATAACCGATTTTTTTTAATTTGTTATAGTAAAACTCACATTCTTCTTTTGTTAGGAAAATTCCATAGAATACTTTGTAATATCCGTTTAATTCTTTTATATTAGTATCTTTATAGTGCCTTTTTATAAGTATTTTCCTCAAACGCTCTGCACC
>CAYVPX010000137.1:0-4893 GCA_964453935.1 uncultured bacterium
CCTCAGTGTCCTCAGTGGTAATTATATTTTCTCTTTTCTTTTATCTTTAATTGTCCATTCTCAATTGTCCCCGTCTGCGTGCAACGCACAGGCAGGCATTGTCAATTGTATTCTGCTTTGTGGTTATTCTATTTCTTTGAGATTCAAATAATATTGTGTCAGGACGCACTTTAACTAATCAAAGATAAGTTAAAGTAACGTCCCTAATACGTTTTCACCTTGCTCTGAATGACTTCGTTACTTTTGACTTTTGACTGATTGAAAGGTGGAAGCAGGGGAGGTGTTCCCGGGACAATAGTTAACACCTGCTTTACCCTACTTCCACTACATTATAAAATAAAAAAATATTAATGTCAAGTATTTATTGAAAAAAACTTAAAATTTATTTATAATAACAAAATGAAAAAGATTTTATTGCTGTTGATCTTATTTTTCACATTACAAATATTTGCTGATCAGTTTCATGTCTCAATTAAAGCCAGCACTAATAAGAAAAAAGTGAATGTAGGTGAATATTTCACTTTAAAAATTACTATTGAAACAATTGGAAGTTTTTCAAATGGTTCTTACAGCATGCCTAATTTACCCAATATGAAATGGGCAGTGAATGTTTCAACATTTAATTCATCAAGCTCTGTTGCGATTAATAACCATATGAAAACAAAATTTACTATATCTGCAAAATATAAAGCAAAATTAGCAGGGAAATATATTATCCCGCCGGTTAAGTTTTCATATACAGATCCTAATACAGACCAAACGTTAAATCTGGATTCAGAGAAAATTCCAATGAGTGTTAAAAAGCCAGGGATTTCTTTTCCCATGATTTTAATATTATTTATTATCATAATTATCATAATTGTTATTATACTTGCCATTAATAATGGCAAAAGGAATAAGGGGTCGGATGATAAAGAAACCGATGTTAATGAAGAAGAAAGCACAACGAAAAGTAGATATGAAAATTTAAGGGATATCCAAGATCCACAAATGAAGTTTAAAAAATTTGAAGATGCGTTCAGAGGATATTTATTAGAGAAATATTCTATAACAAGGAATATATTGCGAGATAAAATGAAAGAGATCATTGCCAAAAAAGAGATAAATGAGGAGGTAAAGGAAACTCTTTTTGATATATTGGATTTTATTTACTTAACAAAATATAAGGGACTTTCAACGGATACTTCTGAAATAAATAAATGGATAGAAAAATTAGAGAATTTAAGTGAAAAATAAAGGGTTAATAAATTTCATTTTTTCAGTCTTTGTCATACTTTCACTTTCTTTATTATCAAGAAGTTCTTATTCCATTATTGACATAAAAGAAGTTTTGTTTATTCTTACTACATTCATTTTTTTCCTTTATTTCATTTATTTTGCGAAATTAAAACTTTATTATTACGATATTTTCTTTTTTATTTTTGTACTATTTAACCTTTTACTATTTATGCTGATCAAAGTAAAATATTTCTCATCTATATACATTGATGTTCTATTGACATCAACATTTTTTTATATTTTATTACGATATTATTCAAGTAGATTTTTAAGTATACTTCTTGAAGTAATAGGTGCTATTTCCTCCTTATATGGGATAATGCTCTATTGGGGTATTGACATATTCGGATTTTACGCCAATACTGAAGTTAATAGAACACCTTCATTCTTTGGTAATTCTAACTTTTTTGCGGGGATCTTAATTGTTTTTATTTCAATCACGGCTGTTAATCTTCTAAAAGAAAAGGATTTCAAATATAAAATTCTTCACTTTTTAGTTATTTTTATTGATTTTATAGCAATGTTTTTAACAAAAACCCGTGCTGCGTTTGTCGGTTTATTAATCAGCATCATCCTATTAATTTACTATCTAATTAAGTTCAAGCTTTTAAGTCGTTTCGTTATTTATTCTTTGCTTATTTTATTGATATTAGTTCCATTTTTTGTTCCAAAGGACTATTGGGGTAGAATAAAAGCGTTAAAAAATATATCAAAAGGCACTCCCATGTTCAGGGTATACACATGGAATTCGACATTAAAGATCATTAAGCATCATCCGTTTGGTATTGGTCCTGGAAACTTCAGGGTTTACTATCCCAAGTATAAAAGTAAAAGAATATTTCTTTTTGAAGGACATCATAATGCGGAGACCATACATGCACATAATGATTTTTTAGAAAATGCTGCCGATATGGGGTTCATGGGATTCTTTATTTACCTTTTTTTAATATTTTCCTTGATCAAACTTTATATATTTTTTATCCCTAAACTCATTAAAAAGGAGGATTCTAAGGAGGATGGTTACATATTGATCGGTCTTTTTGCCGGACTATCGGGATTGCTTGTAGATAATATTTTTAGTGTAAATCTCAAGTGGCTTTCCTCTATAATTATTTTTTATTTTGTTATTGGTGCAACCTTAAGTGTTATCTCAAAATACGAGAAACCCGTTATAGAACTCAATTTAAAACCGTATTTTAGCCTTTTTTTAATATTAGCTCTTATTCTCTTTATCCCGTCATTTATGCGATTCAAATCCAATTTAAGATTACAAAAGGCAATTATTTATTCAAAAATGGGCGTTCAGCTGCGTGCAAAAAAAGATTATTATAAAGCCTTAGAATATTTTACTTCTGCTGAAAAGTTATACAGGCATGCCCTTTCTTTAAATAAAAACAATGTAATTGCTCTTTATTTTATGGGAAATCAGCAGATTGACATATACTCCTTAAAAAATGATCCGAAAAGTTTGCAGAGTGCTCTTTACTACTATGAAAAAGTACAAAAGATCTCTCCAAATTATGTTCAGGTGCATTTTCTAAAAGGTAAGGTTTATTATTTTTTAAAAGAATACAAAAAGGCAGAATCAGAATTTACTAAATATATAGAGCAAGATCCTGTTGATCCGCAAGTTTATAATTATTTAGTTGAAATATATGGTAAAGAAAATAGAACAGCCGAAGTTAGCAGGATTTATTTGAGATTAAGAAATGAAGTTGACCAAGATCTAAAGATCAAACCTGATTATTACAAGCTGTACCAGATAATGGAGAGTGTTTATACAAGGCTTGGGTATCCGAAAACAAAAATAATAGAGAAATACAAGGAGTTATATAAAAATACAAATGATCTAAGAGCCGAAACGATAATCTTAAAACGATTGGCTTACTATTATATACAAACCGATTATAAAAAGGGTGCGGAATTTTTTAAAAATATTAAACCGGCAAACAATAAAATTTCTGCTATTAAGGATCTTTTTAAAGAGAAGGAGTAATTATGAAAATTTTTATTTCATTTGATTGGGAAGGTATTTCTGGCATCTCTTCTTGGCGTATGATGGGAAAAGATAATACATTATTCAAAGAAGCCTTAAGAAATATTGAGCTTGAGATCAAAGCGATCATAGAGGGCATAGAATCAGCTAATAAAAAAGTAAGTGAAGTTACAATTTGTGATTCCCATGCTTTTGGTGAAAATGTTGCTTTCTTTGATCTTCCTGACTATGTGAATTATATCCGGGGTTTTCCAAGGAAATATTATATGATGTCCGGACTTAGCGACATTTATGATGGGGTTATTTTCCTCGGTTATCATAGTCCGGTTGGAACAAAATATGGTCCCATGGATCATACTTATTCATCATCTTCTATTTTTAATGTTAAGATCAATGATAAAATTGTAGGTGAGTCCGAAATAAATGCTTTATTTGCAGGTGATATGCAAGTTCCTATTCTTTTAATAACGGGAGACGATAAACTTTTTTCGTTTTCATCATCTAATTTTACGAAATTGGGTACAGAATTCATTATCACAAAAGAAGGCTTTGGTAGATTTGCTGCTAAAATGTATAGTATAAAGGGGGTTGTGAAAGAAATTAAAAGTAAAGTGAAAAAACAGATTGAAAATATAAAAAATCTCAAGCCCCTACAATGGAAATCGCCATACAAATTAGAAATAGAACTCGTTGACACATTACGTGCCGATCTGATTGAACTTATTCCAGGTGTTAACCGTATTTCCGGCAGAGTGGTTCAATTTAAGACGGATGAATTTAAAGAGCTTTATAGAACATTATTAGCAATGACGATAATGGGGTATAGTGCTAAAAATATTTAAAGGAGAAATTTAGTGAAAGTGCAAAAACTTAAGGAGTTTCTTGATAGCTATTTAAGAATAAAAGATATTGATGATTATTCCATGAATGGATTACAGGTGGGTCAGCCAAAAAAAGATATACGAAAAGTAGCACTTTCGGTTGATGCCTCATTAGAATTTTTTAAAAAGGCAGCCAAAGGCGGATATAATTTTCTTATAGTTCATCATGGATTATTTTGGGGGGAGAATTTCCCCATTACCGGCATTCATTTGAAGAGATTCAAGGTACTTATTGATAATGAATTAAATCTATATGCTGCTCATTTGCCGCTTGATCTTCATCCTGAAATTGGGCATAACGCCGAGATGGTAAGGATATTGGGATTGGATAATATACAGCCATTTGGTATTTACAAAGGTATTCCCATTGGTTTCAAAGGCGCATTCAAAAAACCAAAGAGCATTAATGAAATAAGAAAGCTATTTGATAAAATGTTAGGCAAATATGAACTCCTACAAATGGGTAAAAAGGCAGTTAGCTCCATTGCCATTGTATCCGGCGGAGCGGCATCGTTGATCCCGGAAGCAATAGAGAGCAATATTGATCTTTATGTTACGGGTGAACCTTCGCATTCAATGTATCATTTTATTAAAGAAGCAAAATTAAATGTTATATTCGGCGGACACTATAAAACTGAAACATTTGGATTATTGGCTTTACAAAAATTAATAGAAAAGAAGTTTCATTTTAAAACAAAATTTTTTGACATTCCTACTGGGTATTAGGGACACACCTCG
>CAYVPX010000138.1:0-4877 GCA_964453935.1 uncultured bacterium
GAATATCTTAAGGGTTATTTTTACCCTGTTGATTATAAGATCGGTTATCAGCCGGGATTATCATACGGAGAAATAGATATGCCCATTAGGGCAGCTAAACCAAAATGGGAGTCCTATAAAAATAATTTAAGATTATTATATAATAAGATAAAAAAAGAAAAATCGCTATAGAGGAACACGGTGGGAATCCGTGACTGTCCCCGCAACTGTATGGGCTACGAAACCTTCATACCACTGGGTGTAACCGGGAAGGGAAGGCAGAGGTCAGATGCCCGAGTCAGGATATTCTATAGTGATTTTTGCACGGAGGATGCTATGAAAAGATTGCTGATATTGCTTTTGCTTTTATCATTATTCAAATTATTTGCTTTTGAGATCGTGGTTATTGGGGTAAAGGATACCAATACCTCTGCCATTAGATCATATGACCTATACTCCTCAATTGCCACAATTAATGGGCTTACAATGCGAAATTATTCATTGGGTTCGGGAGTTTTTCCAAGTTATCCTGGGCTCTCTTCGGTTAACACATCAATTGTTTTCCAAGGTATAACATTAAACAGCTTAAAGCTTGGAACCTTTGATCTTGCCAATTTCCCTGGTTTTCTCATAAACAATGTTTCCTATTACAATGAAGATATTTCTTATATAAACGGGATCAACGGAATAGGCGGCGGAATTAATATAAATTATTTTATGAAAAAGAAAATTTCCTCGCGGCTATTTATTGATAATTATTATTCTGATTTTCAGCTCATAGTTCCAATAAAATTAAATAAAATCCTTTTCAATTTCATGTATGAAAACAGAAATGGCAATAGCAAAAGGATAAATTCAAATTTTAAAAGAAACTATTATGGATTTTCAATGAAACCGCTTGAATATCTTAAATTGATCTACACCTATTCTACTGAAAATTTGGGTGTTCCAGGACCAATGCCGCCACAGGATAACACCAGCTATCTTTTCAATGGCACAGATGCAACATATACAAAGAATTACCAAATGGGAAAATACGAGAACCTATTTCTCACTTATAATAATAAAAGTTTACTTCTTTCCATGAATTATGAAAAAAACACCATTAATTATCATTACTTTTCAATGTGGGGTAATGGAATTGCAAATAATATAGATGAAAATTTAAAATTTTTCGCAAAATTTAATATCATTGATAATGAGAAATTAAAAATAAATAGCGGAATAAATTACATGAAACAGTTCGACAATGATAATATTGATTTCTCACGGGAAAATATATTGTTTCAATCGTATATGAAAAAAATAGGGATCGGTGGAAATATTCAAATATATGGATCTAATTTTAATAAAGTAGGAATTGGCGGAAATATTTATTTTGAAAATTATATTTTTGGGATAAAAACATTAGCAATGCTGTCAAAGGGTGTACGTTTCCCCACCTATAATGAGATGTATTATCCCTTTGGCGGCAATGCGAATCTGAAAGATGAAAACTCTTACAATATTTCTTTAAAGATCTCAAAAAGGATTTTTGAATTAACCTATGAGCATAAATATGTTCACAATATGATACTTTGGATACCTTATGATTATTTCTATTATAGAACTGAGAACATTGGGCAAAAACAGATCAATAAATTAGGGATAAAGGTAAATTATAAAGGAGAACTATTTTCAGTAAAAAATGATTTAGCTCTTTATTTTGGCAAAGAAAAGAACAGTCTCATGGATATACATGGGAATCCATTTACCAAAATTCAAAAAGCATCCTATTTACCAAACATTATTGATTCTTTTTCCATGAGTATCAATATGCATAAAATGATGTTCATCTTATCATTGAATTATCGTGGGAAGATGATAAATAATTATATTGATAAAGAACTTTCACCCCTATTGACAATGGATATAACCTTAGGAAACAAGCTTTTTTCTGCTGGTATAAAGAACATTCTCAATTCAAAAGGTGCCGTCAATTTCGGTTATAGCAAGGAAGACCTTGACTATCCCAATGTGGGAAGAGAATTGTTTATGATAATGAGGTTCTAATATGAAAAAACTTTTATTCTTTCTCTTCCTGTCCGTTTATCTGCTGACTTTTTCGAAAGGAATTATTTCGCTTGCACCGAATATTACAAAAATGTTGCAGGATCTTTCCCTGGGTAACTCTATTTGCGGGACTGTTAAGGAGGATTCATTTCCAAAGGGGGTTAAGGTTGGGCATTTTATGAATATCAATTACGAAAAGATCATTTCTCTTAAACCTGAATATGTGTTTTGCGTTGGTATAACGCAGGAGAGAATATTTAAAAAACTCAAAGAATTCAAGATAAATGCCGTACAGATACGAATATTTTCTGTTAAAGACTTGAAAAAAAACTATATAATGCTGGGTAATATTTTTCATCTTGAAGAAAGGGCAAAGAAGATCAATGAGAGGATTGATACTATTATAAAAGGTTTCAGACCATTAAATAAAACCTATATGGGCATAATTTGGTATTCCCCCATGGTTGGTTTTGGAAAGAATACATTCCAAGCGGATCTATTGAAACAATTAGGGTTAAATAACTCTTTGGGTTATGTTAAGAAGTGGTATAGAATGATCTCAAAAGAAAGCATCGTGAAAAATAATCCCCAATTATTTTTCATCGTCATGAAAAAAGGTGATAAGATCAAGAATAAAATAATGAAAAGTAAAACCTTGAAGAATCTCTCATTTGTCAAAAATAAGAAAATCATTGTTATTGATGATTACGATAATTTTTTCCAACCATCCTTGCGCTCTCTTTTCCTAATAGAAAAGTTGTATGAAAAAATGAAAAAAGAATTGTAACAAAGGGTTGATAAAATAAATGAGCATGAATAATAATAAGACCAAACGATTGAATTTATACCTGGATGCACTTAATAAAAGGGGTTCGATCTTTATGCATATAGGCGAGCCCAACTCTACATTGGAAGATTACAGAAAAATTCAAGAGCATACAAAAGATTTGAATAAACTTAATAAATTAATGATCAGTATTGCAAAAGTATATTCGCAGGGATTAAGCGATTATAAGGAGGCAAAATCCATTTTAAAGGGAGTGATAAGCCAATTGCAGGAAAGGGGCAAAGAAGATATTTTTGCAGATGCAATAAGCGCTCTTGGTAAGTTGGCATTGACACTCTTTGAAAAAGCCAAACTCTATAAGAATATGGTGCAAAAGAAAAAGCTCTTTCAAGAATCAAAGATCATTTTCGAAAAGATAAGCTGGAATTTATGGGTTGAGCGAGCAAAAAAAGAATTAAAACTTTTGAGAAATATTTAATGTGAATAGAAAATGAAACCGCTAATTAAAACTTTGTTCTATTATATTATCTTATTTCTTTTAATTACATTCGCACTTTTTTTCAATTGGGGACATAACACCAATATTTTAATCAATATCCGTATTCCTGAAATAATTACCGCTATATTAGTTGGTTTTGCACTCGGTTTTTCCGGCGCTATTTCACAGATAATATTTAAAAATCCTCTTGCAGATCCCTATATTTTGGGTGTATCTTCCGGCTCGACTTTCGGAATATCTCTTGCCTTTATTACAGGTGCTTATTATATAATGGGAATAAATTCAATTTTTTTATTCTCTCTGTTAATGGGAATTATTTCTATTGTTATCATCTTTTCCATTTATAATCTCTTTAATAGAAAAAGTATTACACTATTACTTCTTACGGGGGTGGTTTACGGTTTTTTAATGAGCAGTTTGACCACATTGATCATGTCAAATATTTCCGGTGATAAGATATATTCACTCTTTGAATGGCTATTCGGCACTGTTTATTTTTACAATATGAAAATTCTTATTATATTTTTCATTGTCATTGCTATTTCCCTGATTTTTACGGTAAAAAAAGGAAATACCTTGAATAAAATGTACTTTAGTGATAAAAAAGCAATATCACTTGGCGTAAATGTAAAAAGAGAACAATTTATATTTTTTTTAATTGTTGCTATCTTAGTTTCCATCAGCGTTTCCATCAGCGGAATCATTGGTTTTTTGGGACTAATGTCCCCTCATATTACAAGAAGGATGGTGGGAAATGAAAGTAGAAAATTGACATTTTATTCCGGCTTGAACGGAAGTTTAATGCTACTTTTTGCATATTTGCTTACGAAAAATATTACGGCTTTTTATATCCCAGTTGGTATAATAACCTCATTTTTCGGATCAATTTATTTTATATTTTTATTGGTGAAAAAAGGTGGATTTGATATTTAATAATATAGAACTTAATCGTGATGAATTTTCATTTAAATTAAACGCAAAATTTGATAAAAATGGAATTTACGGTGTCATTGGACCAAATGGCTGCGGTAAAACTACATTTATGGAACTCGCCACAGGTATATTGAAGCCAAATACAGGAAATATTATTTACGGAAAAGAAAATCTGAATAATATTCCTATTGTATCAAGAAAAGAACTATTTTCAGTGTCATATGTGAATGAACCGGCAATATCTTTTATGAAGGTAGAAGAATTTTTTAAGATCACTTTGGAAGATAACAATATTAATAGAATAATTGAAAATAAGTATTCTTTTTTTAAACAATTCCTTCATAAAAGAATAAATCATTTATCGCAGGGACAGTGGATCATGGTGCAAATACTTCAAAATATTATTCAGGATACACCATTTATTTTTATAGATGAACTCTTTTTATATCTTGATATAAAAATGAAAAAGGAAATATTCCAATTATTTGATAGAGAAAACAAAAAGATATTTATCCTTTCTCATGACATAGATTTCATCCTCAAAAATTCCGATCATATCCTCGCATTAAAAAACGGCAAGCAATTCTTTTATGATATTACCAACAATTTTTCTACCGATTTAATTGA
>CAYVPX010000139.1:0-4858 GCA_964453935.1 uncultured bacterium
AAAATTTTCTTATCTTCCGAAATATTTCTTTGACTTTCTTTAAGATCATTTAAATTTACTTCAATAAATCTGCTTTTGACATTATTTTTTATATAATTATTTATTTTATCGACAAGATAAACTATTTTTGTTGTATCAATTGTTCCCAAATTTGCCTGGATCATTGCAACTGTTTTATCGCCGTTTACCATTTGATTTACAATATCCTGCCCTTCCAAAAAGAACCATAGATTTGAAACACCTTCTTTTGTATCGGGGATTATATATCTTCCGTTCATTACATCATTCATTTCACAGATCAGATCCGCAATAGAATTCGGATTATGTATGTCGGGTAAACTTTTTAAATAGTTTTCAATCTTCATCATTTCTTTTAGAACATAAGGATTTTTAATATCTCCTTTTACCAGTATCTGTATTGGAATCGAACCTCCGAATTTTTTTTGCATCATTCTTTCCGTAATTCTGATTTCGCTGTTTTTATCAAAGTATTCCATCATATTGACTTCATGGCGAATATGAAACAGACCGACTATACAAAGTAATGCGATAAGTAATGCTAAAATAATAATAGCTTTTTCATTTTTTAGTACAAAATTGGACCAATGATCCATAAATTTAGTGATTGATTTATTTTCAATGTTTTTATTTTTATTTTTTCTTTCTTTTACTTTAAGGAATGAAAGCACAGCAGGAATAAATGTCAAAGAAATAATTAAGGCAAAAAGAATTCCCAACGACATATAGAGACCGAAACTCTTTATGACGGTAATATAAGAGGTAAGAAAAGAAAGAAAACCGATCACGGTAGTTACACCTGCCAATACAATAGGTACTCCGACTTCTTGTAATGCAAGAGCAATTTTTTCCTTTTTGGTTCTTTCATCCCTAATGTCCTCATAATACTTGGTCATTATATGAATGCCGTAAGCGCTTCCTACGGCAATAAGAAGTACGGGAATTGCATTGGATACAAGATCCATTGCATTACCTGTAATAATCATAAAACCAAATACCCAAACGGTACTTAAAAGTCCGGCGGACAGCGGCAAAATTACACCCCTAAAATTCTTAAAACTGATAAAAAGCACTATAACGATCAAAATGATTACCAGTGGAACCAATTTTTTTACCTGAGAAATAATAATATTTTGAATTAAAACCATTTGAAACGGAACACCTGCATAGTATATTTTTTCAGGTCCGGGATATTTTTCCACAATATTTTTCAGCCTTTTTGCAATATCTACTTTATTTACATCATCTTTAACCCGGCAGATTATTATCGTTACTTTACCATTTGCCGAAATGAGATTCCCGACATACATATCTTTGGAAAGGGTGTATTTTCTTAATATTTCAAGGGCTTTTTTATTTTTAGGAATATTATTCGAATCAATAAGATTATTTACCTCGAGACCGCCTTCTATTTTTTTTATATCAATAATATTGGTTAAACTTATTACCCGAGAAATTCCTTTATCCTTTTCAAATTCATCGGTTAAATTTTTTATTTTTGTCAATGTTTTATAATTAAAAATATTATTATTTTCTACAGCAATTACCGCAAGAGAATTTCCGCCAAACATTTTCCCTGTTTGATCAAAAAGTTTGACCGCCTCATCATTCTTTGGTAAATAACTTAATATATCACTGTTTATTCGAATATTTTTCAGTTGAAAACCCAAAAAAATGGTGATTGCGGTAGTTAATATAATTATCAATAAACGAAATTTAATAACAAATTCTGAAAACTTTTTCATCTTTTTACTATCCCGTTAAAAAGTATATCAATTAATTTATCTGTATTATTCTGTATCTTAGATAATGGAATTTCTGTTGACCACGGATACTCTAAACCTTTCAAAGCAGAGATAATAGCAAATGCTGTTAACTCGGTATCTTCAATTGAAAATATTTTTTTATTATTACCGTCTATTAATATGCTCTGAATTGTTTTTATTTCTTGCTGAAAATTATTTTTCCTTATTTTTTCAATAAATGCATAGTGATCAAGGTATTCATCGGTTAATGCACTATGAATATTTGCAAGTTCGTTCAAATATTTCATTCTTGTCATTATATATGCTCTTAACTTTTCTTTTGGTTTATCTTCCTTATTTATCGCCTCGCTGATTTTTTGTGTTAATACTTTGCTTTCTTTTTCAACAACTTCCCGATAAATATCTTCTTTACCCTTAAAATAATGATAAAGTGTAGCCTTTCCCATTCTCGCTGCTTTTGCAATTTCATTAACGGTTGTTTTAATCAATCCGTACCTCGAAAATATCTTTTGTGATATATTCGTAATAATTGTCTTTTTGTTTTCATTCATAGCTTTTCCTACTTATTTAAATTAAAAATCAGGAGAATTTAGTAGCAATTCAATCTCATTTTTTATATTCATAGTATAATTTTTAATATTTTCTTTATTAGCATTTGAAAAATTTGTAATAATGGGTTTACCGATTTTTACTTTTAATTTATATGGTAATGGAATTATATGATGATATGGTAATACTTTATTTGAATTAATTATCGCAACCGGCACCACCGGTGTTTTTGTTTTAAATGCTATATAGCTTACTCCATGTTTAAATTCCTGCAATGTTCCATTTTTGCTAACGCTACCCGCAGGTGAAATTAAGAAATTATAACCTCTATTTATCTTTTTTATAATAAATATAATCGAATCCTTATTATATTTACTATTTTGAAGTGGAACCCCATTAATCAAGGAATAGAGAATACCCGGGATAATATTCTTAAAAAATTCTTTCTTTATCCCTGATATTGACTTTCCTTTTACAGCTGCAACTATAATAAATAAATCATAAAAACTGAAATGATTAACTGCAAAAATATAATTATTATTATCAATGTTTTCATACCCTTTTACGGAAACTCCATTATAAATAAATAAAAAAGTCCTAATAATATTTTTTATGATCTGGTATCTTATATTTATTATAAATTTAATATTTTTTGAATTTAACAAAGTCTGATACTTATCTACCACAATAGCACTCCTGTAAAATACTCGACCAATATCGTTTTTCGTTCCATTGTAACATTTTTATTTTCTTATGTCAATTTTTTTTACATATTCGTAATTATTTTTGCTTACATTTTGAATTTATATATTTTTCTTTCCAGATCGGTTCCGATAGTTTCTCAAGATCATCATCAAATTTTACCATTCTTTTATAGTATTCTTTATCTTTTAATGATTGGTCCGCAAATTCATCAATCGGCTTAATATTGTCTTTTTCAATCAGTATATTTCTTCTAAAATTATCATAATGATCACGAATTGAACAGGGAGCAAGCCAATTCTTAATATTTTCATCCTTTTTCCCATAGCCATAATCTTTTTGCCACTTTCTACCTCTTACAAAATAATCGGAGTTTAAAGCATCCGCTATGCTTTTACCGTTTTTATATAGATCATATAAATTATCTTTTGCATAAGGAACAAAAACACAAGGAGAAATATTTCCATTCCAATCAACATAGAAATAACCACCATTTCTTGCATAAGCGATACATCCGTCCGATGCACCTGATGAATTCCAAAAATCCCCAATAAAATAATGTTTTTCAAAAAGTAATTTTTCCCATTTCTTGTATAAGTTAATCCTATCCTCTGCCGAAATCATCAATTCCATTGAATCTTTTGCTCTACCAATGGGCATTAAATGAAATTGCCACATATACAAAGCACCTAAATTTTCAAAATAGTGCTCATAGAAATCGTCGGTAAGTAAGAGATCAACATTTTTCTTTGTAGCGGTAACCGATATTCCAAAAGGAACTTTGGCTTTTCTTAAATTGTCCATTGCCGTCATTATTTTCTTATATATCCCCTTACCTCTTCTTTCATCTGTCTCTTTTTCATATCCTTCAACGGAAATTGCAGGGGTAATATTTCCAAGATCACGCATCCTTTCGGCAGTTTTGTTATCAATTAATGTTCCATTGGTATACATCAGAAAAAAGGTATCGGGATATTCGCCTACAATATCTAATATATCTTTCCCTTCGGATTTATAGGTCGTGGGTTCTCCTCCTGAAATAACAATAAATCGTGCACCTATTATATCATGCATTTCATCTAAAAATTTTTTAAAAATCGGATATTCCAATGTTTCAGCAGTCTTAGCATTACTTCCTGCATAGCAACCGATACAATTGAGATTACATCTTTTTGTAGGAGAAACTGCACAAAAGCTTGGAGCTTCTATTCCATATTTTTCTTTATATTTATTTCTTGCCTTTTTAGAATTTCTTTTAAAGAAATTATTCAACACCAATGTTTCCACTACTCTGGCAGCATAATCATGTGAAAAATATCCTTTTTTAATATTTTTCAAGGACTGCTCAATTGAATTGTTTAAGAAGGCACATTTTATTTTTTGATTGTAAGATAGGTTTGTTTTATCATATTTTACAACTCGTTTCTCTATTTGTTTCTCAACAATAGCAATCATTTTTGAATTTTCCGGATCCTTTCCAATCAGTTTTTTCAATCCTGTACTGATAATTTTACTTGTTACATCCATTGTAACCTCCTAATTTATAAGTGAACAATTTGTTCACTTATTCATTAACTATTTAAGTATACCATTTTTTGAAGGCTTTGTCAAGTATTTTATGAATGTTTTCTGAATATGTTCATTTTATTTTTGTGATTCAGACATAAGAATACCTATGTTGAAGAAAGTTCAAGGTCCAAAAGGTTGAAAAGTTGAAAGGTTAATAATATAGTAAATAGTAAAAAGTGAATGGTGAATAGTGGAAAAACCATAAACTTCAAACCTTAAACTCCAAACTTCAAATAACTGGATTCCGGGTCAAG
>CAYVPX010000140.1:0-4849 GCA_964453935.1 uncultured bacterium
CCTGATCTAATTCAATATTTTATAAACAATAAAGATTTTTTAAATTTTTTCAATGTTGTTAGGAAAAATGGAAGATATTATAAAGGGAAATTCGCAATAATAGGCGAAAATAATCTTACCATTAAAGAACCTTTTGCAAGGTTTAATAATAAGATAAAATATGATGCTATTATACTTTTTTTCCCATCATATTTTTTATCACTTGATAAGATCAATCTACTCAGAAATAACCTGACTTCAAAGGGAACATTGACCATTATAGATTTTATGAAAAAGAGTAACGCAGGTACCATAGAAAAAACAACGATATTCAATGGGGAATTATTGACAATAGAACATTATTTCGTCATTGAAGAATTAAGAGAAAATTTCAGGAAATTAAGGTATAGCGTAAAGAAAAAATGTATAGATAAATATATTTGGTTTTTCAAAATTTCAAATGACCATTTATTGCAAGATCCCCATGAAATGGATTATAATTTTACAAAATACCCGTTTTCTTCTGTAGATAGAAATTATATATGGAAGACCATGGTTGAATTATTTGGAAAAGAATTAGACAAAAATAACATTCTATATGATGGCAATCAACTTGGAACAACACCCACCCTTGACTTTTACTTACCCCAGAATTTTCATAATAAAAATATATTTATTGCACCTTTTCTTTACAATGCCATTGATACAAGAGGAAATTTAAGGATCATCCTAAAAAAATGGTTCAATAAGAATAATAGATTATTCATTCCCATTTTAAAAAGAAATTTTTTAAATCATTATTTTAACTGTAGATGGATAAAAAGTATATATAATGGTATATTAACATTTGAAGCTATTCAAAAAATAGATTCTGTCTTTTTTTTAATGGAGAAAATAACACAAAATGAGCATATATGGGAATACGATAACCTAAAATTTCATAACCCGAACAATCTAAGGATAAAACTTCATAAATTGTCTAATACTAATAAAATGTTTAATTTATATACGCTAAAACCTTGATTTTAATTGCTGCATTTTTATTTTGAACTCAGTGTCTTTTTGTACCATTTTTTCTATTTTTTTAACAGCGTTCATAACGGTCGTATGATCTTTTCCCCCAAATTCATTTGCTATTGCAGGATAAGATAGGCTTAACAATTTCTTCATAAAATACATCGCCACTTGTCGGGGGATAAGCACATTTTTTGTTCTCTTTGTGGAGGTTATTTCAGATAGTCGTATATCAAAAAAACTTGCTGTTTCCCGCATTATAGTAGAAATATTGATGTATTTTTTTTGAATTATATCTCTTAATATCTCTTTTACTTCATCGAGATAAAGCTTTCTGCCAAGTAATCGTTCTCGTATGCTTATCCTTTTCAGGGAGGCAATAACATCTCTCACATTGCTATTAATATTTTCCATCATATAATTAGTGATCTCCTGACTTAAGGATAGTTCGTAATCAAACATACGTTTTTTTATGATTGCCAAACGATCCATTTCTGTTGGTTTAGTGATCTCAATAGATTGCCCCGATTGGAATCTTGAAACTAATCTTTCTTCAACTTCTTTTAGATCTATTATTGATTTATCAGCAGTTAGAACAATACTTTTTCCTCGATTGTACAATTCATTGAAAAGATGAAAAAATTGTTCTTGTAGCCCTGATTTTCCTGAAATAAATTGGATATCATCAACCATGAAGAGATCAAGAGTATAGTATTTTTCTTTAAAAATAGGGATCTTGTTTGAGTTTATTGCTCTAACCCAATCGCTTAAAAAACCTTCCATAGTGGTATAACCCACTTTAATATTATCTTTATTTTTAAAATGATTTCCCAATGCTTGAATAATGTGTGTTTTACCGAGCCCTACGCCTCCATAAATAAATAATGGATTAATCGTGCTGTCATTAATATTATTCGCTAAATGCTTAGCGTAACTGTAAGCCAATTCATTAAAATTACCCACTGCTAATTTATCAAAAGTATATTCCGGATTAAGGTAAAATCCGCTATCGGTCTCTTTAATATTTTTTACAAATGTGGCAAAATCTTTATGTGTGTTTTTATTTTTTACGATCTGAAGCTCAATTAAAGGACGATTTGGTAGAATATCATATATAACTTTTTCAATTTTATTTAAATAATTATTTTCAATCCATTCCTTTTTAAAATCACTATCTACACCGAATATAATTTTTTGATCGTTCGTTTCCATTAAACGAATACTTTCTATCCATAACCTGAAATCTTCATCTCCAATCTCAGTTCTTATCTTATCATTAAAAAGCGTCCATAGTTCCTTTTTTCCAAGCATTCTAACTGCCTCCAAAGAAGTTATACAATGTAAAAATATTTTTTTCAAGTATATGTTCAAAATATTTTCTTCGAGGGTACAGGAAATTATACAACCTTATCAGTATAAATCTTGATATATACGTAGAAAATATTTTTACAGTATTTTTCATTCCCTCTTGGTAATTCAATAAATATAGGAATAATCTCTCAACTGTGGAAAAGCTGTGGAAAACATTTTCTTTTTTGTGAATAAAGTCATTATTATTCGAATATAGTAGAAATTGTCTCATTTTAGCTATTATATACCATTGTGTAAAACCCATTTTTTTCACTAAATATACTAAAATTATTTTGAGGAATTGCCATAGTGTGGTAACAGCTCATTGGTTATTTCTTCAAGGTCTTTCACGAAAGCTTTTAAACTCAGGAAACCTGATTCTCTATGCAGAACTTTTCCATTTTCATCCAAAATAATAAATGTTGGTAAACCCATAACCTTAAATTTATTTTTAGCAAGCTCCTTATTGTCATCATAACTCAATCTAACAAGTATATAGTTAGTCAGTATCTGTTGCAGTTCGGCATCATTGTCACCAGCACTTTCAAATTCTTTGCAAACTGCACACCAATCTGCACCAAAATCAAGGAATATGGGTTTATGCATCTTCTTTGCCAATTCAATACCCTTATTCAGATCACTATGCCAAACAAGTGAAGATTGTGAGCGTTCCTTCGAAATAGCGGTGATCATATCTTTTTTATATATTATTCCCTTTAACATAAATGAAAATCCAATTAAAAATATTAACATCAATATGAAAAATACCATTTGGTATTTTTTCTTTTTAAGCGGATCTTTTTCCACAAATGGCTTTTCACTGAATAATCCAAGAAAAAATGTTGTGAACATAATTGCGAAGCCCAAACTAATGAAAGGAGCTCCGAATATTTTGAATCCCTTTAAACCTAAATTTAAAAAATATGCTGCAACAATTACCATTAATATTGAAAATATTACTTCAACGGTCTCCATCCATTTACCTGCTTTTGGCAATTTATTGATAAGCCCTGAAAAAGTCCCTATAATAACAAATATAACCCCAAGACCCAATGAAAATACGAACATTAGCAAAGCCCCATAAAAAATACTGCCAGTACTTATTATTAGTGTTAAAAGGAATAATACGACGGGACCAACGCACGGTGATGCTACTAATCCGGTAATGAGTCCTAAGAGCATTGGCTGAAAGAATGATCTTTTTTGAATAACTTTCCCCTGTGCACCTGCGGCAAGAGAAATACCGGGTAACGGCAAATAATCACACATCATGAACGCCATTAAAAAAAATAATCCGGCAAATGTGGTCAAAAGTATGGGATTTTGAGTTAAACTGCCGAAAGCGGAACCGGTTAAAGCAGCAACGATGCCCAAGACAGTATATGTTATCGAAAGTCCTAAAACATAAAGAATAGATTCTACAAAGCTGCTTTTCATTTTTTGACCCTCTGCTCTGCGACCAAAATATGATATGGTAATTGGTATCATGGGGTAAACACATGGTGTCAATGATGTTAAAAAACCGGCAATAAAAACCAATAACATAGCAAAAAGAGGATTTTTAATATTATTCTTTATCAGGCTAAGTAATAATTTATCAATCCGTTTCTTTTTATGTGTTAATTTAACATTTTCATATTTATCCGAACTAAATTCAATGCGTATACTATCAGGGATAAAACATTGATTTCCGGAACAACCTTGATAATTAATTGTTACACTCCCCTTTAAAGGCAATTTCCCTGAAAGAAAAAGTGTTATTGTACCATTTCCCTGAATATAACTTTCATTATCTTTATTAATCAAATTGCTATAATCTACCTTATCAATATTAATGTTTTTATTTAAAAATTTAAAGGTTAATGTATTCGCGATCTTAGAATTTACGTATATGTGAATGTTTTTCTTTACATTATAAGATAACATTACCTTTCCGCTATGTTTACCCAAATGTATTTCAGCTATTTTAAATTGAATGATCTTATTAGTATCGTCAAAACTAATTCCAGTTACATGCCCTCGAAAACAAAAGAAAAATAACAATGCAATTACTGATAATAATATTATCCTTTTTTTCATCTAATACCTCTTTATTCTCTATTTTATTTTTATATTTAAAGACCTTAATTTCTCTTTTATTTTATTGTAAGTGTCCTTATCTTTGGGTTCAAATGTAACATTATACGTTTTGTCATTATTTTCAATGAGTTGCCCATTGTAACTATCAATGATCTGTTCAAGAGAATTTAATTGATCATCATTTAGTTCATACGCCTCGATCTTGTACTTTGCCTTATCTCCTAAATTTAATAAGTTATTGTTGCTGTTATCTTTATCGGTTGTCAATAGATTGTCAATACTTTCATTCTTTTTAGATTCATTGTTACCTTTTACAATACTTAGAAGTTTATCTTTAAAAACATACCCGCTACCCAAAACAAGAATAATTATAATAATGAACAAGACCGCAAAGGACTTTTTCTCCTTTTTTCTTTTCTCTTTATGT
>CAYVPX010000141.1:0-4848 GCA_964453935.1 uncultured bacterium
TTGATCTCACATTTTTTCAATAGATTTTCAACCTTTGATCCTAAGGTGATGTTATAAACCAGTATTATCATTTTTTTCATTTTATTCTCCATTAATATATTGCATTTTGCTCTACTTTGCTCTTTCTTTCAAAAAAGTAATAAACATTTGGAACGAGTACGAATGTAAATATGGTGGATAATGTCAGTCCACCTATAACTGCAATTCCCAAAGGTCGCCAACTCTCAGAACCTACACCCGTTGCTACTGCCAGGGGTACCATCCCAAAGATGGTCGTAATGGCCGTCATTAGAACGGGTCTCAATCTGTTAGATACTCCCTGTTCAATGGCATCTTTCAGTTCAATTCCTCTTTTCCTTAATGTATTCATATAATCAACCAGAACAATAGCATTATTAACAACGATTCCAATAAGCATGATTATACCCACCATTGAATTAACGGAAAGTGTTTCATGTGTAATCCAAAGTCCTAAAAAAGCACCCGTCATAGCAAATGGTACTGAGAAGAAAATAATAAATGGCTCTTTCAATGACTCAAATTGAGAAGCCATGACCATGAATACCAATACAATAGCAAGCAGAAGAATTTGTATCAGCGATTTAAAAGAATCCTGCATGTCCTTCGCATTTCCGCCTATCTTATAAGAGAGCCCTGTTTCTTTCATTTTATTCATATTATTTTTTATAACATTTGTAACCTTTCCCAAGAAACGTGATTGTTTCAATATTGCAGTTACTGAAATGATCCTCTGTCTATTCTTTCTATCAATGTTTACCGGTCCCTTTACCCATTTCAAATCAACAAGATCACCCAATTGCACTTTTTTACCCGTAGGGGTAGAGATATATATTGATTTTAATTTTGAAATAGTATCAACATCAGAAATATTATAATTTGTATAAATATCAAAAACATTTCCGCTTTTTCTGAATACACCAACCTTAGTGCCATATAAAATGGATCTGACGAACATTCCGATTTGAGCAGGTGTTAATCCGAATTCCATATCACGATCTTTGCGGGGAATGATATCAAGCTCTTTTTTCCCGCTTTCATAGGATATATCAACATTTCTAACCTCATTTTGAGCTAAGAGCAATTTCTTCCATTGTTTAGCCATATTATACATCTTATTAAGATCATCACCATATATTTCCAATACAGCCCCGCTCCCGGAACTTCCCCCCATTGATTCCGTCATAGGGTCAGCTGTTGAAACATTGAAATTTTTATATCCGGCAATATTATCTACAATAAGTTTTTTGATCTGGTTTGCCACAACCTCAGTAGGTCTTCTTTTTGTATTTTTTTCAGGTAATCTTATAACTACTTGCAAATTATTAGGACTTACACTTTGTACCATCATATTTTTGTTTGCACCGGCATTTGTAAATAGTATTTTTTTCTCCGGAACATTTTTATAGATAAGTTCTTCTATCTTTTTCGCAACCTTTTCCGTTTCATTTATATTTACCATAGCGGGAAGTTGCATATTGACCTCAATTCTTCCCATATCTGTTTCAGGCATGAACTCCTTTGGAACATATTTCAAAAGGATCAGTGAAACGAAAAATAATAATAAAAGTAAACTTACCCAAATTACACCTTTTTTAAGTGAATTTCGAATAAGTTTTCCTAACCAATCACCAACCTTTGACCAAATGTTGATGGTAGCTTTTTCAAGTTTTCCTATTCTTTTGTTCTTTGGAAGCAATATATAAGATAATGCCGGTATTAAGGTTAAGGATGTGAATAATGAGCCCAATAATACTATTGTTACAATTACACCTAATTGTTTGAACATTACCCCTACGAGTCCTTTAATAAATATGAGGGGAAAGAATATGGCAACTGTTGTAAGAATGGAGGCAGTTACAGCCATTCCTACCTCTCCCGGTGCGAAAATGGATGCTTCTTTTAAGGGTTCACCCAATGTATATCTATGCCTATGAATATTTTCAAATATAACAATAGCAGAATCAACGATCATTCCCGCAGCAAGGACGAGGGCACCCATACTCATCATATTAATGGTGTACCCGAAAAGATACATAAAAATAAAACTTATGATAAGGGAAAACGGTAGTGAAAGAGAAATAATAATTGCACCGCGAATATTGCCCAGCATGATAAGAACTACTAATACGATAAGGATAACACTGAACAGTAATGTATTTTTCAAACTGTTAATGGTATCTTTTATAAATCCGGCCAAACTCAGAACGAGATTTATCTTGACATTGTTGCCAATATCTTTTTGAATGCTTTTTATTTCTTTTTCTGCCGCATCCTCAACACGAACAGTATTTTCTCCGGATGCCTTTTGTATGAACAATATGGCACCTTTTTGGCTGTTTATCCTTACTTTTGCAACTACTTCCCGTGTATTTCCGAATTTAACTGTGGCAATGTCCTTTAAAAGAATGGTTTTATTCCTCATTCTTAAGATTGGTATTTTACTTATTGCTTCTATGGAATCATATTCGCCATTAGTTCTCACTACAATGTATCGTCTTCCTAGGTTTATACTACCACCGGGAATAGAAAGGTTATAACCCGAAATGATCTTATTTACCATATTCATATCAAGGTTGTATTTTTCCAGTTTTTTTCTTGATATTCCAATGGCAACGACCTCATCGGGAATACCATTGCTGAATACAAGCCCGACACCTTTTACTCTCATTAATCTATCAACAATATTTTTTTGTATATATTTTTGTGGGTGCTTTAGTTCGGGATTTATACTCAACCCCCAAAATGAAATGGGTGCTTGTGAAAAATCGAATTTTATCAATGTTGGTTTTTGTGCATCATCTGGTAATGACATATTGGCAAAGTCAAGCTGAGTTCTAACATCATTCGCAGCAGATTCAAGATTCGTTCCCCAGTTAAAATTTAATGTAATTGTTGATATCCCTTCAAATGATGTTGAAGTAATATTTTTCAATCCATTAATAGTGGATAACCTTTTTTCAAGCGGATCTGTGATCTTTGTCTCAATATCATTCGGGTTCGCCCCGGGGTACATGGTAAATACTGTCAGAGCAGGGATTTCCATTTTTGGCAATATGTCCATTGGTAATGCCTTAAATGTGATAATACCCAGTATTAATATTAAGATAAAGACCATTGATATGGTTACAGGTTTTTTTACACTAAATTCTGATATTTTCATTTATTGTGCTCCCTTCATTTAATGATCTTAATGTCTTCACTATCTTTTACAATATTAGCTCCAATGGTTATCACTTCATCATTATCTTTTAAACCTTTTCTGATAATAATATTCTTGTCATCTGTCAAACCAACTTTAACATATTGTTTTACTGCTTTATTGTCAATGTTCTTATAAACATAATATCCCTTTGTATCTTTCAGAAGAGATTCAACGGGAAGTTTATAACCTTTTTCACTTTTTTCCACTATGGTCACTTCTATTCTTTCATTAGGAATTACCTTTAAGTCCTTAAAAGCCAATTTTACGGTTATCATGCCTGACATTGGATCACCAAAGGGAATTGACGAAGTTATTTTTCCTATGTATTTCTTTTTGTCTTTCCAAAGGAATATCTCCTTCGCGTTCTTTAAAGTTTCAAGATACTCAGGAAAAACGGAGATTGATATGAATAGTTTGTTTTCATTAATAATAGTATAAAGCGACATTGAAGGCCCTACGAATTGACCTTTGGAAATAGACCTTTTTATTATGGTTCCGTTTATGGGGGATGTTTTTTCTATGTATTTATATTTCATTCCCGTTAGTTCTCTGTCCAGTTTGTAAAGTACCTCACCTGTTTTTACCTTATCTCCTTCATTTTTATAAGTTTTTAAAATTCGCCCGGGGAACTTGGACATAATATTTACCATTTCATTTGATCCGGCAACGCCCCACAGGGTTCTGATCACTTCCACTTTTCCCTTTACAATTTTTGTTGTATTAACATTTGTTTGTGCAAATACAAATCCTGCCAAAATTAAAAATAAAAATGTGCCTAATTTTTTCATTATTTCCTCCTATTTGGTTAAATATTCTATCTTGGCTTTATTGATCTCTTTCTTTAAGAGTATTCCATAAAATCCAAGTTCTGTTCTATTGAGCAAAAGTTTTGCTTTGTCAAGGTCGGTATATCCTACTTCGCCTTTCTCAAAACCTTGCTTTGTAGCATTATAATTTTCTTTAGCTTGCTGATAATTTTCCTTTAATAGTTTATAGCTGGCTTCGTCATTTTTCAGATCAAGCAAGGTTCCAACAACCTCTGTAATAAGTTGATCCTTAATGTTTTTTAAATTCAATCTTGCCTTTTTAATATTATTTGCGGATTTTTTGTAATCAATTAGTTTACCGTAATTTACAAAAATTGGGATATCCACAATGAACATATTTCTTGCGGAAAATTCCCAATCATTTTTATCCCATGAAAAATCCGCTGCCTTGTAATTAATTCCTCTTGTAAATACAATTGATGGCAAAAGAGAGGAGATGTTGAGCCATTTTGACTTTTTCAATATCTTCAATTGATTTTGCAATATTTCAAGGGTTTTAGCAGAAGCAACATTTTTTATCAATTCTTCTTCATTGAATTGCGGAAACTCTTCTGATAATGTACCGACAGGCTCAATATTGAAATCCACCTTCAAAAATCTTTTAAATTTTTCCAATGCAATATCATATTGATTTTGAACCTCTAAAAGTTTGTTCTTTTCACTTTGCAAATTGATCTTTTGCGTATTTAGCACAATGTCAGGGATTTCGCCGTTATCGAACTTTGATTTCATTACATCGTATTCTTCTTGTGCTACACGTATAGCATCCTTTTGTATTTTAATATTTTTCTTAAAAAA
>CAYVPX010000142.1:0-4772 GCA_964453935.1 uncultured bacterium
ATAACGGACTTATTTATTATTATATTGCCAAATGTTATTATCTTATTGACGATAAAAAGAACTGCCAAATACTCATAGAAAAGGGATTAAATTCTGCTAAAGGAAGAATGATAAAATTCAATTTGAAAAGATTGAAAGAAATGATAAAATAGAGGTTAGAGGATAGAGAAATACAGTTGATAGTTGAGAGTGTAGAATTGAGAGTTACAAGAAAATTGTCATTCTGAAATGGATTCTGAATCAAGTTCAGAATGACTTTGGAACTTTTCGACCTTTGACTTTTGACTTTTGACTTTGGAACTTTTCAACTTGTGACTGTATTTCTGACCTTTAACTGATTTGAATAGGAGGCTGAAATGGCTACTAAACGATATTTTTTTAAATGTGTAAAATGCGGATATGAGATCCATGATAAGGAAGAGGTGTTAACATGCCCTAAGTGTAATTCAAATATGGATGTTATTTATGATTATAAAAATATAGAACTTTCGGAAAATAATGAACTTGATATGTTCGTATTTCCGGAACTTCTTCCAAATAACGTTGGTAAAGAAAAATTAAGGGTTAAGATCGGTGGTACACCATTGATAAAAAGCAGAAATAAGAGCTCTCTTTTTTTTAAAGATGATTCGAGGAATCCATCTTTATCATTTAAGGACAGGGCATCTGCCGTAGGTGTATTAAAAACAATTGAATTAAAAAAAGCAGGGATTGTAACAGCTTCAACTGGGAATGCTGCTGCATCGCTGGCAACACTATCCGCATTAGCAGGTGTAAAGGCAGTTATCTTTGTTCCGGAATCCGCACCTATTGCAAAATTGGCACAAATACAAATACATGGTGCTTTTTTAATAAAGGTACAAGGGAGCTACGATGAAGCTTTCGATATTGCCACTGAATTTTCACAAAAATCGGGGTACTATTTAAGGAATACAGGGATCAACCCAATGATGACCGAGGGAAAGAAAACCGTCGCTTTTGAAATTGCCAAGCAATTCAATTATGATCTGCCGGAAAATATTTTCGTTAGTGTAGGTGACGGATGTATTATAGGAAGCGTTTATAAGGGCTTTTACGAGTTGAAACTTTTGAATAAGATAAGAAATATTCCTAAAATATTCGGTGTGCAGGCACATGGTGCAAATCCTATTTTTCAAGCGTTTACAAACAATTATGATGACATTTATCCTATGAGATCAGTTACTATTGCTGACAGTATAAATGTTGGAAATCCCCGAGATTATCAAAAAGCATTGAGAGCCGTACGAAAAAGTAACGGAAAGTTCATTGAAGCAAGCGATGAAGAAATAATGTCAGCACAGGCTCTTCTTGCTAAGAACGAAGGAATATATGCTGAACCAGCTGCAGCTGCTGCTTATGCAGGATATTTAAAACAAAATCCCAATGAAACATCAATTGTTCTGATTACAGGAAATGGATTGAAGGATGTGAATGCCACGCTTCATAGCAATAAATTTTCATCCATTACCATTTTGCCGAAAAATTATAACATTGAAGATATTTTAAAAGGAGTTAATAATGAAGTATAAGCAAAAAAACGATAAGCTCATTGCTCTTTTAGAAAATGGAGAATCGCCTCTTGAAGAGCTGGCGACATTGGGGAATATAGCAGATAGTAATTTGGTCATTGTCTCGGCAATCGGAATGATCGAGGATCCGGAGATCGGTTATTTTAACGGTAAAGAATATGAGAAGGCTGTTTTCAAAGGTTGTTTTGAATTATTGGGTTATCATGGGAATATAATATTTTCACCGGAAAAATATTCGGTTCATATTCATATCAGTTTCGCAGATAATGAGCACAAGGTTTATGGCGGGCATTTACTATCAGGTAATGTTCATCTGATGAATGAGATTGTCCTGCTGAAATTAAATGATAAATTTCAAAAGGAGCTAGATGAAAGAACAAAACTTCAACTCTGGGCATTGTAAAGCACTTTTACTTTTCTCAGGCGGATTAGATAGTTTACTTGTATATTATATTTTGAAGAGGGAAAATATTGATGTTCAGGCATTGATCTTTAAAACTCCATTTTTTACGGAAGAAAAAACTGTTGGAATTGCTGAAAAAAATCATATAAAGTTCAGGGTCGTAGAGCTCGGTCAAAGTTATATTGATAATATTTTAATTCATCCCTCGCATGGTTACGGTAAAAATCTGAATCCCTGTATTGATTGCCATGGTTATATGGTAAGTAAAGCAAAAGAAATATTGGAACAAGAAGATTATAACTTTATTGCTACCGGTGACGTACTTAATCAAAGACCAATGTCTCAAAATAGGGGTGCCTTGATGGAGTTAGAAAAATTCACTGATACACAAGGAATGATCTTACGACCTTTGAGTGCAAAACTTCTACCGCAAACAGAGGTAGAAAAGAGCGGATGTATAGATAGGAATAAACTATTTGATATTAATGGCAGAAGTAGAAAAGTCCAGCTTAACCTTACAAAAGAATTGGGGATCTCTTATTTTAGTTCTCCGGGCGGCGGATGTCTGTTAACAGATCCGGGCTATTCAAAAAAGGCGCGAATACTTTTAAAATTCTTTGAGAATCCGTTAAGCGAGTATTTTGAAATTATTAAATTCGGAAGAATGTTCTTTATTGACGATTCAATAATAATACTCGGGAGGAATCATTCTGACAATATTAAACTTAAAGAGTTTTCTCATGGGGAATATTATGAACCCATAAATATTCCGGGTCCTTCCGCAATATTTTTTGGGGATAAAACTAAAAAAGATTATCTATTTGATCTCATTTCAATTTATAGTGATGCGGAAAATGGTCAAAAAGTTGATATAAAATTTGGTGATTTTGAGAAAATTGGTATAATAAAGAATATGGATAAAAAGAATAGTTTGCGGAAATATCTAATTTGACATAAGAGGGATAAATTATGAAGGAGCAAGATCAAAATTTACAAGCTTATTTAAACCGAATACAAAGTAACCTATCGGATGAATCAGATTTTGAAAATGTTTTCAATATTTTTTACGAAAATAAAAATTATCAGAAGATACTTAACTTTTCAAATGATGCAATAAAAAAATTTCCTAAGAATCCTATTTTTTACTATTGGAATGCCACCGCTTCCCTAAAATTAGGAAATTTGGAGGATAGTTTTTCTTCTATTAACACGGGTTTAGGCATTAGCCAAAATCATTTGAAAAGCATTCTCCTTGCTATTGATGTTTGCAATAAATTAAATGAAATGGATTCCCTAGTGGAATTCATTCGTATTGGTGTTGAGAATTTCCCTCAGTCCCAAGAATTAATAAAAAAGTCACAGGATTTTTTTCTATTTAATTTGGAATATTTGAAAAAATACTATTTGGTAGCATTAAAGATCTATGAAAATGGTGGAGAGGAACTGGGGCAAAAGTTAATCCATATTTTATATGAGAATAAAGTTAAAAGTGAAACTGCAATACGGCTTTATATTGAATTTTATGAACTCATGGAAGGAGATAAGGATTTTCTTAATTTTCTTTTAAATATTGTGCATGAGAAAAATATAAAAGATGAGAACCTTCTTTTGGCTCTTATTGACATTATTAATAAATATAAGCTATATAAACCTACAATCATTTCATATTTGGCAGATTATTTCGCATCAAAAGAAAAATGGTCAGATAAGTTACAACTACTATATGAAAATAGTGTGGAGCTAAGGGTTGCCACATATTCTGTTTACAAACTTCTTGCAAATAAGTATATGATGCTTCAGCAGAAGGACAAAGATGCAATTAAGATAATTTTTTCATATTTCCTTTTGGAAGCAGACAATAAAGATTCAATTGAGTATCTTTTACCCTTCATTCTGAAAAAAAATAAATTTACAGAGGAAGAGAAAAATTTTTTAAAAATCGCCTATAAATTTTTTCCGGATAATAAAGATATTTTCAAGGTTTTGATCGATTTCAATCTATTTACAACCGAAGAAAGTATAGACAATCTGGAACAATTAGAAAATTATTTTGAACAAAATCCTAACAATGAAAATATAATCAAATTATTAGGATATACCTACTTACAACTTAATAGAGAGGACTCAGAATCGCTGTTTTTATATGAAAAATTAATAAAATATGACCCTAATAATAAGCAATTGATCACTATACTTACAGATTATTATCTAAAAGAAAGCAGAAGAGGGAAACTTGCCATAATAATCTATGAAAAAGCATTTCAAATGGGAGCTAAGCGACCTGCAATGTTAAAGATACTTGCAGATTATTATATTTCGAGAAAAATTATCAATAACGAAAATATTGCCATATTCGCTCTTATTTTTGATGAAATAAAAGGGGAAACTGACATATTGAATAACTTTGTTACATTATTTATTAATGGATTAGTTCAAAATAAAATAACTATAAAAAAGGAGATCTCATTCTTAAAAATAATCAGAAGTGCATTAGAAATAAGTAAAGATACAAGATTAGAGATCCCATTTTTGAATCTCGCCTATGAATTTAAGGATATTTCTAATAGGAGTTTTGAGATCTATAAAAATTTATATAATAAATATCCTACTAAAAAAGAGCTATTGGAATTACTCTATTTATCATATATAAAAAGAAATATTGTTGATGATATCGGTGTAGCAATATTTAAACATTACTATTCTTCTTTAAAGGGAAAAATTAAAAAGCAGATCACTATCTTATTGTATCAGTATTTCATTGATAAAGGCGACAGGGATGAATTCGCACAACACATAATAAGCCGCAGTTCAGATATCTT
>CAYVPX010000143.1:0-4753 GCA_964453935.1 uncultured bacterium
CATAAAAACAATAAAAAACAAAGTTGCACCTAAGGACTCCGTCATAAACATTACCCAAGCAGCACCTTTTATTCCCCAAATCGGTATGAAATGCAGGTTCAGAACGAGGTTGAGAGATATTTTAATTAAAACAATAAACAGCACCAAGGTCTGTGCATTTTTGCTATAAAAAGAGAATATATATGGTGCGGAGAAATAAATGGGAACAAGTGATAGTAAAAGTACTTTTAATGTATAGACCTGCTCAGGTGTGGATGTTTTATAGAAAAGATCAAGGAAAAACCTTGATAAGGGAGTGAATACGATAATAAAAGCAAAGGCGATTCCGGATAATAATAAGGAATAATTAATGGTGAGCTTTACTAAACTTGAATGTGATTTTATTCTGCTGATATAGGGAAAGAATGCATTGGAAAATGCGTTGGGAACAAGTAAAAAGGCGGTTATGAAGAGATAAACGGAGTTATATAATCCTGTCTTGCTTGCATTTAAAAGATTTTTTATTAATAATGTGTCCAATCTGAACTCAATTGTTGAAAAAACAATGATCATTCCAATTGGAATACTAATTCTTAACAAAACAAAATACCTTTTGAGACCACCGAATTTGAACTTTTTTATGGGTGATATAAATATCGCCAATATAAGTTGGGCAATTGACGATAATAAGTATGAAAATGAGAACCAGAGGATATTTTTTTTGAAAAGCATTATAAACAATAAAAACAGAATATTACCAAAAAAGATTATGAGTCCTTCTTTTTCCATTTTTTGAGTTGCTTCAATTGCGGAAATATACGAATTTAATAGTGATTTTATATACATGGAAAAAAGAAGTATGTAAATAGGAACTTTATTTGCACCTGGTATTAGGAAGAAAATAACACTTATGAAAAGAAATATAAGGGATTTCGCAGTGAGGAGTGAAAATATATCACTTAATCTTTCCTTTGCCCTAGCCGCCTCTCTTATGTATATTTTATCTGTTCCAAGGTCCAGAAAAGTTGATACTATAAATGCAATGGATAATCCGTAAATGAACAAACCGTAATTATCATAATGCGCACTTCTTATCATTACGATGGTTGCAAGAAAATAGAATAACTTACCCGTTAAATTGGCTGAAAATAGAAAAATTGAATTTTTAAATATCTTGTTCTTCATCATTATATTATAACAAATAATATAAAATTTATAAAGAGCGAGATTTGGAATAGGGGACTGGAATTCACTTTTTTACTTTTAAAAAACTTAGGTATTATAATACGAAAATAGATTTTAGTTTTGGAAATACTCTTTTTTATGGTATAATAAACCATGGAAGAAAAGCAATTAACTAATTTAAATTCACAAATAATTGAGCTTTTAGAAGAAAAGAAGCTCATGGATATAAAGGGAATATTTACCGAATTACAGGAAGAGGATATTGCTGAGCTTTTTAATGAAATAGACGAAGAATATATGCCCATTTTGTATAGATTGTTATCGAAGGAAAGAGCAATCGAAGTTTTCGAAGACCTTGATGTGGACAAACAACTTTCTTTGCTTGACAATCTGTCAAATGAGCGAACATCAGAGATCATCGAGCAGATCGATTCAGATGTAAGAACTGATCTATTTGAAGAAGCGCCTGCAAAGGTCGTAAATCGCTTAATGGGTATGTTGTCTCCTCAGAAAAGAAAGATAGCCAGCAGGATCCTCGGCTATCCGGAAGACAGTGTGGGCAGGTTGATAAATAATAAATTTCTTGCAGTTAATCCCAATATTACAGTTTCGAAAGCAATTAAGAAAATAAGAGAACTCGGAAATGAAAAAGAAACGGTTTTTTATACCTATGTTGTTGATGATACGAGGAAATTATTGGGTGTAATTTCATTAAAAGACATTATCTTAGCCGATCCTGCTGATAAGATTGAAAATATTGCAGAGAGGAATATCGTTACTGTAAATCCCTATATGGACCAGGAAGAGGTGGTAGAGATTTTTGAAAAATACGACTTACTCGCTTTGCCCGTCGTGGACAGGGAAAATAGAATGATTGGCATCGTTACATTCGATGATGTTTCTGATATTATTGAAGAAGAGATGGAAGAGGACTTTGAGGTAATGGCAGGTATTACCCATACTGATGAAACCTATATGTCTGCATCTGTTTTTCATCTTGTTAAAAAAAGGGTTATTTGGCTGGTAATCTTTTTATTGATTGAGACACTTTCAGGTGTTGTTTTGCAGCACTATCATGATTTTTTAGCACAATTCATTTTTCTTTCTTTTTTTATTCCAATGCTTTTAAATGCAGGTGGAACATCAGGTTCGCAAACATCGACGCTTGTTATCCGTGGTATTGCCACTGGTGAAATTAAGTTCAAAGACATCTTCAAAGTTATCTGGAAGGAAACCGTATCCACTATTATAATTGCACTGATCCTTAGTTTGGTTGTATTTGCCCGCGTTTATATTTTAAAGGATATGCATGTTAATTATCTTTTATTGGTGGGTATAATATCATCAACACTATTGATAGTGATCTGGCTTGCTACGACCATTGCTGCCATATTGCCATTGATCTCTAAAAAGATCGGTTTGGACCCGGCTGTATTGAGTGGTCCTTTTGTTACTACCACCATTGATGTTTTGGGATTAATACTCTATTTTAAGATAGCAATGATGTTTTTAAAATAAAATTATGAATTTATTTGAAATAAAGAACAAGTATCTTACTTTTAATGAACAATTGGGACAATTAAAAGGTGTCGTTGACCTCGAGAAGTTAAAAAGAGAAGTGCTGAAACTGCAGAAAGACACAGTGGATCCTAAACTTTGGGAAAATTCAAATAAAGCGAGAAATGTAATGAAAACTCTTGATAGGAAAAAGAAGATCATTGAAGAGTATGAAAATCTTCAATTAAGCATTCAATCTGGTCTTGAAATGATAAATTTCCTTAATGATGAATTCGATGAAGAAACTATGGCAGATCTTGAAAAAGAGTTCACCATTCTTGAACGAAAATTCAATCACTTTAAAATAAAAGCAACATTTACAAAAGAAAATGATGAGAAGAATGCTATAATGACCATTAAACCGGGTGCCGGCGGTACCGAAGCAACGGATTGGGCAATGATGCTTCTTAGAATGTACACACATTGGGCAGAAAAAAAGGGCTTTAAGGCTGAAACATTAGAATTTCAACCCGGAGATGAGGCAGGGATAAAGGTTGCTACCATAAATATTTCAGGGGATTATGTATACGGCTTATTGAAAGGAGAGACAGGTATCCATAGATTGGTAAGAATATCTCCATTTGATTCAAATTCAAGGAGACATACATCATTTGCCTCTGTCTATGTTATTCCTGAAGTTGATGAAACAGTTGAGGTTGATATAAATCCAAAGGATCTTAAAACAGATACATTCCACGCATCCGGACCAGGGGGGCAAGGTGTCAATACAACTGATTCTGCTGTTAGGATCACACATGTACCCACGGGTATCTTTGCAACATGTCAAGTGGAGAGATCACAGATCAAGAACAAAAATATGGCAATGCGGCTATTGAGATCACGGCTTTATGAGCATTTTAAAAGAGAAAAAGAAAAAGAGCTTGAGAAAACAAAAGCCGAAAAAAAAGATATATCATGGGGGCATCAGATACGGTCCTATGTTTTTCAGCCATACACTATGATAAAAGACCTTCGGACTTCAATTGAAACCGGCAATATTGACGCTGTTATGAACGGTGATATTGACCTCTTCATAGAGGGTTATTTGATGCAGGGTGATAAATAAAAAACTTGCGACCCTGATCTTCAGTATTTTAATAATATCAATGGCATGCGGGGAAGAATCGTATTTTTCAAAAGTTACAATGGTCTTTACCGGTGATGTTATGCTACATGAAAGTTTTTTGAAGATGTATCACGGGAAAAAGGGGTTTGACTTCAATCCTATCTTCAAAGATATAAAGAGAGAGTTAAAAGGTGATATTGTCTGCGGGAATTTGGAAACCACCATACCGGGTAAACTCTATAATGAATATTCCGGATATCCTACCTTCAGAAGTCCCAGTGAAATATTAACAGCATTAAAGAATGCCGGTTTTACCCATTTGAATTTTTGTAATAACCATGTTTTTGACAGCATGCCAAAGGGTTTTTTGAATACAGTAAAGGCAATTAAGAAACATAATTTAAAGATTATAGGGAATAAAGAAAGTCCGAATGATTCAGGTGCAAGGATATGGAAGGTAAAGGGTTTTAAATTCGGAGTGATTTCATACACTTATGGTACAAATTTCCCCATAAAGAACAAAACAAAATATATAAATATTATTGGAAGAAATAATATGAAAAGGAATCTGATGCTTTTAAGGGAACGCCATGTAGATTTTATCTTTGTTATTTTGCACTTCGGAAGGGAATATGAGCTGAAACCCGATAAAGAACAGATAGATCTTACGAATTTTCTTTTTAAGAACGGTGCTAATTTTATTGTGGGCATGCATCCGCATACGGTGCAGCCATATTATTTTAATGGAAATTATGTGAAACCTCGTTTTGTTGTATTTTCTCTAGGTAATTTCATTTCGGCACAAACACGAAAACACACGAATGTAGGGGAGATGCTGGTTCTTAAATTTGAGAAGGATCCTGGAAGTGCACAATTGGTCAGTTATAAGATCATCTATATAACAAAAAAGAAAAAAAACGGATTATATGAAATAATAACGACCGGAATGCCGAAATTTATTCAAAA
>CAYVPX010000144.1:0-2453 GCA_964453935.1 uncultured bacterium
AATGACTTTTGCTTCTTTAATTGTCAATTATCAATTGTCAACTGTCAATTGTATTCTGCTCTGTGGTTATTCCATTAAATTATTCAAAAGTCGAAGGTCAAAAGTCGAAAGTCCAATGTTCTCATAGTAGTAAGGAAATGAGATTGCGACCTCAAATAATTGTGTGTCAGGACGCACTTTAACTGATCAAAGATAAGTTAAGGTAACGTCCCTAATACGGGCTTCGCCCTCGCAATGACTTTTTCTTTTGGTTCTCTTTTTTTGCCTCAGTGTGCTCAGTGTGCTCTGTGGTTATTCCATTTTTTTGAGATTCCTACGGAAACTTTGTTTCCTCTGAATGACACTGGGATATTTTTCTTATGTCTTAATTGCATAGATTTCATAAAATGGTTGACAAAAAGATAAAAAAATGTTAAAATTTAACTAGTGGAAATATTAACAATATGGAGGTTAATATGAGCAAACGAGTTTATAATTTTTATGCCGGTCCGGCGGCTTTACCGCTGGAAGTATTGAAAACTGCACAGAAGGAATTATTGAACTATAATAACTCCGGAATGTCCATTATGGAACTCAGCCATAGATCGAAAACCTATGATGAAGTCATTGAAACTGCAAAAAAAAATATGAAAGATCTAATGGGTCTTGATGATTCTTATCATGTTCTTTTTTTAGGCGGCGGTGCAAGTATACAATTTGCCATGGTTCCATATAACTTTCTTGCAAAGAATAAGGTTGCAAATTATGTGGATACGGGTGCCTGGTCAACCAAAGCCATCAAAGAAGCCAAAAAAGTTGGTGAAACACATGTATTGGCATCTTCAAAGGAAAAGGATTTTTCATATATTCCAAAGGAATTCACTATTGATGAAAATGCTGCATATTTACATATTACTGCAAATAATACCATAAGGGGAACGGAATGGTTTAATTTTCCGGAAACAGGAAATATTCCTTTGGTTTGCGATATGTCAAGTGATTTTCTGTCAAGAGAATTGGACTATACAAAATTTGATCTCATATATGCCAGCGCCCAGAAAAATGTAGGACCTGCTGGTGTTACAGTAGTTGTTATCAAGAACTCATTACTTGAAAAAACCAGAGATGCGGATCTTTTCACAATGCTTGATTATAGAACGCATGTTAAAAAAGGTTCAATGTTCAATACACCTCCTGCTTTCCCCATTTATATAGTGGGTCTTGTTTTAAAATGGTTAAAAGCCAACGGCGAACTGGCAGAAATGGAAAAGATGAATATCAAAAAATCAAAATTATTATACGATGCTATTGATAATTCCAATGGCTTTTATATTGGAACAACAGCAAAGGAAGACAGATCAAGAATGAACGTAACCTTTAGATTGAGAGATGAAAAATTGGAGGAAGAGCTCGTGAAGGAAGCGATAGAACATGATCTTATCGGTTTAAAAGGTCATAGATCCGTAGGTGGAATGCGAGCATCTATTTATAATGCTGTGCCATATAAAGGTGTTGAAAAACTTGGGGATTTCTTGGAAAAATTTAGAAAAAACCACGCATAGGGAGCAAAAAATGACAAAGGTATTATTAATTGATAAGGTTGACAAGATTGCCAAAGAGATGCTTGAAAAGGAAGGGTTTGCGGTTGATAAACTTGACGGCTTATCAGAGGAAGAGCGTTTAAATATCATTGGTAATTACGAAGCCGTGGTGATCAGAAGTACAACAAAATTTATGAAGAACTTTTTGGATAGGGCGGAAAAGATGAAACTTATTGTTAGAGCCGGTGAGGGTACGGACAATATAGATAAACCTTATGCTGCCGAAAAGGGTGTTATTGTGGAAAATACGCCTGGCCAGAACAGCCACGCTGTTGCAGAATTGGTGCTCGGTCATATGTTCGGCTTGGCAAGGCATCTTCAATGCGCTCAGATATCCATTAAGGCAGGTAAATGGGAAAAGAAAAAATTTAAAGGAACGGAATTAAAAGGAAAAACTCTTGGTGTAATTGGCGGCGGCAAGATCGGAAAGGACCTTGCAACCATGTGCAAAGCAATAGGAATGGATATACTCGTTTATGATCCCTTCCTGAAACAAGATGAATATCCTTTTAAATTGGTTGAACTGGACAATCTTTTAGAAAATTCGGATTATGTGACAATGCATGTTCCAATAATGGATGCCACAAGAAATATGATAAATAAGGATAAACTTGAGAAAATGAAAAAGAGTGCATATCTAATAAACTGTGCAAGAGGCGGCGTAGTAAATGAAGCTGATCTTGCTAATGCTTTGAAAGATGGTGTTATCGCAGGTGCTGCTTTTGATGTTTATACGAAAGAACCCCTTGATGAGTCAAACCCTCTTTATAATGCGCCTAATATCCATTTTACCCCGCATTTGGGGGCATCTACTATTGAAGCACAAGTTAATTGTGCCGTAGCAGCTGCCGAACAGATCATCGCTTATTTTAA
>CAYVPX010000144.1:2553-4747 GCA_964453935.1 uncultured bacterium
ACTTGAACAATATAGAAAAATTGTAGATAATTTGATTTTTGAAATTAAAAGTTATATAATCAAATATATGGAAAAAAAGGATAAAACAATAAAAGAGCAGTTTGGGAGAATGGTGAATGCCATGGATAATTTAGAATCTTCCAAACATTAAAAAAGGGAGGTTTAAGTATTATGTTGCAATTAAAGAATAACTTTATCATGGCTCCTGTAAAAACAGGTTATGGTGATCAATTCGGTGTTATTACAGATAAACATCTTAAATTTTATGAAATACGAAGTGAGTTTATTGGAGCAATTATACCTGAACCCTTGTATCTTGATAAGGGATTAAGAGAACTCCCTACTCAAATTGGAATTGATAATGATGATAAAATTGCCGGATTGAAAAAATTGACAAATACAATCCATCAGTTTGACACAAAAGTAATTGCTCATTTGAACCATCCGGGTAGAATGGCAAATGCAAAAATTCCCGGGAATTATTTTTTATCATCAACGGATAAAGCATGTGAGATGGGTGGTGCCAATCCAAAGCGAATGGATAAAAATGATATTCACCAAGCAGTAAAATTATTTGCTGAAGCTGCAAAACGAGCGCAAAAAGCAGGTTTTGATATTATTGAACTTCAATTCGGACATGGTTATCTACCTGCTCAGTTTATTTCTCCAAAAGTAAATAATAGAACTGATGAATATGGCGGTAGTTTTGAGAACAGAATAAGATTTCCCATACAAATTTTAGAAGCCGTAAAATCTGTCATTGATTTACCGATTATTGTTAGAATAAGTGGTGATGAAATGATACCTGATGGAATTAAATTAGAGGAAATGATTAAATTTTCTAAAATATTGAAATTCAAATCTGTTGAAGCTATTCATGTTTCAGCCGGAACAATTTGTAATACTCCTCCCTGGTATTTTCAACACATGTTTATCCCAAAGGGTAAGACATGGGAATTTGCAAAAAAGATCAAACAAGAAGTAAATATTCCAACAATTTATGTGGGACAAATAAACACTGAGAAGGATATTAAAAAGCTTATTAATGACTTCAAGGCTGATTATATTGCCATAGGAAGAGCTCTTATAGCCGATCCCGATTTTATAGGAAAATACAATAAAAAAGTAAATGGTAATATTCGTCCATGCCTTGCTTGTGAAGAAGGTTGTTTAGGTGGTGTAAAATCAGGACAAGGTCTTCAATGTTTAGTAAACCCAAAAGTAAGTAAAGAAATTGATGTTATTGAGACAACAAAGAGTCCTAAAACCATTGCCGTTATTGGCGGTGGTTTAGCAGGAATGGAAGCTGCTCTAACATTAAAGAAAAGGGGACATGAGGTAGTACTTTTTGAAAAAGATAAATTAGGCGGGCAATTTAATCTTGCTCCACTTACTCCAAATAAAAGCTCAATGGCAAGGTTAATTCCTTACTTTGTTAAGGAACTGAAGGATAATAATGTTAAGGTTGTCTATTCGGAAGCAAAAAAAACAGACCTTATTGAAAAATTTGATGAAGTTATTATTGCTACCGGTTCTCATCCTATTAAAATAGAAATTGAAGGTTTAGATAAATTTTATTGGGCAGAGATATTGCTAGAGGAAAATTTGCCAAAAGACAAAAAAGTTTTGATAATTGGCGGCGGACTTATTGGAGTCGATATTGCAACAGCATTAATTCCCCTTAATAATCAAATTATTATTGTTAAAAGAACAATCGGTTTTGGCGAAGATATGGAAATGATCGCAAAATTACTTTCCTTAAAAATGATGAAAGAAAAAGGAACTGTTTTTAGTGATCATACCTATATAAAAAAGGTTGCAGGAAAAACTGTTTTCGCAGAGAGAAATGGAGATAATATCCAATTTAATGATATAGATATAATAGTGCTTTCTATCGGTATGAAAAGCTATAATCCTTTAGAAAAAGAAATAGAAAGCAGTATTTTAGTTCATATTATTGGTGATGCTAAAAAAGTAGGAAATGCCCAAGATGCCATAAAAGATGCTTATGAAACAGCAAAAAAGATATAGTAACCACAGAGCAGAATACAATGGACAGTTGACAATGGACAATTGACAATTAATAGAATAGAAATATAATAACCACAGAGCAGAATACAATTGACAGTTGACAATGCATGCCTGTGCGTTGCACCTGTCTACCGTTCAGACGGAACAGGCAGGCGCAGACAGG
>CAYVPX010000145.1:0-4722 GCA_964453935.1 uncultured bacterium
TTATATTTTTTAATATTTTTATTAATTTTAATATTTTTTCCCTATATTCTTTCTCCATGGTAGTTCTATATTTCATAATAAGGTAGGTACTTAGAAAAATATCTAAACTATTCAAAAGATCCGGATATTGGATTATGAGTTTAGAAATATATTCCTTTTCGGTTTCACTATTTTGCCTTTTTAATGTGAAGAGCTTTTCTAACTTATAGAAAAGCACATAAGGATTATTTTTTATATTTTTCATTAATCTATTGGTATATAAATATTCTTTGAATGGGGAGTAAAAAATGATGAAAAGAGTTACTATCAAGATAATAAAAAGGGTAAAGGTGATATGCTTCTTTATTAGTTTAAAAGATTTAATAGTAATATTTTTCAACCCTTGTTTTACCTTTTTCGGTATGAGATTCTGAGGATCCATTGAAAAGATATCGGCTAATCTTGAGAGAAAGCTCTGTGCTCTTATATTTAAAGATTGTTCTGCCACAGGCGTAGCATCCATTGTAAGCCAACCGTATTTTGGAAAATATGCTTCCACCCAAGCATGTGCATGACTGCCTAAAAATAGTATGGCATTTTTTTTAGCATCATATTCGCCGCCTGCAAAGCCGGAAACAACCCTTGATGGGATTCCCAAAGTTCTAAGCATAATAGCATATACAGTTGCAAATTGTTCACAATATCCCTTTTTATAACGGAATAAAAAATAGTCCACAAGATCCCGCGTATTAGGTAAAAAAGAAAATTCACTATTGTACTTGTATGTTTTCCGCAGATATGTTGCTAACGTGAGTGCTTTATCATAGTTATCCGGGTCATTTTTTGTAACTTCAAGCGCAAGTTCCTGTGTGCGTTTACTGATAATGGGGGTTTGAAGATATTTCCCAAATGATGAGTTTATATCAGCTAAATTCGCTGCCGGCAGGATCTTTACAGGTAATTTACTGACAACTGAGTAAGTGAAAGGAAATTTATCAATTCGTGGAATATAAATATTGGAGATCTCGGACATATACACTTTATTTGCAGGAAATCTTATAACTATGGGATAATTCTCGTAGAACATAATATTGGGTATTGGTGTTAAATATGTAATGACCTGAGAATCCGTTTCATAGTTTATGTCTCCCTTACTTTTGTAATCTACTTTTAATTGCCAGCTGTAATTTATTAATCTTTTCCGTCTTGAAAAAGTCGTTGTCCAATTTTTGCCATCAAAATGGTCGTAAACAACACCTTTTAAATAATGAACCCTATTCAGATGCGTTGTTTTTAATAATAGCACCGGCTGAGGATTATCCCATACTTTCCCTGATGTAAGAGAGAACTTCATTGAGAAACCGGGAATTGCTACTGTTTTTTGACTTGTATCGGGAGAAGTAAAATAATTTTTATTTTTTGAAAATGGTAGGTTAAAAAAATTAACATGCCAGAATAGAGGGAAGAACATATAAATAAATATACCCGCAATAAATGAAAGGATTGTGATTTTTAATGAGCCCTTTATCATTACTTTCACAGGGATACTTGTTCTTTTTGCAATAAAGATCGGTTTGTCCAGGGGTGGGATCAAAATGATAAAGAATAGAACGCTGGCGAATAGAAACAAAAAAATGACAATGATATAATAAAGATTATAGGATATGGAAGCATCGTAGATCATGATAATGAATGATATGATATAGAAATTGATAAAATTCTTCTTTGTAGATAATCTAAATGCAATGATGGGCATTCCCCATGAAAAAGCAATTGCTAAAATATCTTTTACCACGTAAAAACCCTGCCAAATAAGAACTGCCTGTACTATAAATGAAACAATAAAAAAAAATCCCAAAATATTGTCCATTAAATAATTCTGCTTGTTATTGAAATTATAATAGGAGATAAGTATGCCTACGAACAAGATAAAAGTTTGTAATATCCATCGCATCATATTTTCGCCCAGATAAAGGTAAAGGGTTAAACTTGAAAGTGCATATATGAAAAAAATAAGTGAAAAGAGCAGCACTTTTTTAATCTTCAAAGACAGTCCCCATATTATTGTCATCGGTCATATAAATAAAAAAACCATTCGATAGAGCCAATTGTTTAAGCTCTTTTTTATTTTGAATTTTATCGTTGATATAAATAAAAATTACCGTGTTGCCGTATTTTTTAAGATCATGAATAAGCGGAATGTTTTTTTTGGGTGCGCTATTGGTGATAATAAAGGCAATACTGTTGTTCAGGTAACTTTCCATGAATAGATCTTGATCTTTATTTGACCCGTAAACATTCCAAATATTTGATAACTCTTTTAACAGTAAATATATATGTTCTCTGCCCATTTGCGGAATAATTATTTTATCTCCTATGATCTCCCCGACGGCATATTCATTGTCAATACGATTTTTAATGATCGATGCTGTCATTCTAATAATATTTGAGTTACCTTGTGAATAAACATGATCTTTTATCAACGGGAGAACCCATAGTTTTTTCCCTATCTTTTTTTCCCTAACTTTAACCAAAATGTCGTCTAATTTTAAGGATAATTTCCAATCAATGTCTCTTATACGATCGCCAAATTCATACTGTTTTATTCCCCAAATATCATCACCGTAACCTACATGAGATTTAAATTGTTCGCTCTCACTTTGAATGTTCATAAGATGTTCGGGGAAATAAGAAAGGTCAAAGTACTTGGGATAAACAACAATACTTCCCTCCAATGGGAAACTCTTTTTAAATTGTAGAAAGGGCAGGGGATACGAGGAGGTATATAAGATCTTATGAAAATAAAATATTCCGGGGAAATTGAAAAAGATCTCAGCTTTTACTGATCTATGTTCTCCTTTTATGATACTATCAACATAAATATTTTTTGCATCATTTTTTACAAATGGGATAGAGTCCTTGAATTCAATAAAGAATTTATTTTCTAAAGCTAATATTTCATAAGAAATTTCCGCTTTTTCTTCCTCAAAGATCTCCTTTTTATAAAATCTTTTTATTTGGATCTTACCAATATTCCTCTTGCCCATATAATATGAAACAATTAAAATTACCAACATTATGATTGAAATAAAGAAGAGAAGATTGAGCCCGGTGTTAATTGAAGTAACAAGAACAACAAAATTTAAAAATAAATAATTTTTTATACCAAATATTTTATTTTGGGACGTTGGTTTCATGGATTAGGTTTTCTAAAATAATATCACTTGTTAGCCCATTGATCCTTGCTTGCGGTGTTAAACGTAATCTATGACGGATTACAGGCACAAAAACATTCTTTACATCATCTGGAATAACAAAATTTCTTCCTTCAAATGCTGCTTTTCCCTGTGCCATTTTTTGCAGGGCAATAGATGCTCTAGGGCTTGCACCCAAAAGTAAATTATCATCATTCCGGGTTTTGGATATGAGTGTTACAATATACTCCCTAATAAGGGGACTGACCTCTACATTTTTTAGTGTTTTCTGAAGTGAAAGGAGCTTGGAAATTGAGATCACGGGTTCAAGCAGATCGATGGGATGGATTATCTGAACATTTTTTAAAATTTTCTTTTCTTTTTCCATTGATGGGTATCCCATGTCGATTTTTATAAGGAATCTGTCTAATTCCGCTTCTGGTAGGATAAATGTACCGCCTTGTTCTATGGGATTTTCAGTAGCAATGACAAAAAATGGTGTCGGCAGGGGATGCGTATTCCTATCAATTGATACGGTATATTCTTCCATTCCTTCCAATAAAGCAGACTGGACTTTGGGTGTTCCTCTGTTTATCTCATCGGCAAGCAAAATATTTGTAAAAATAGGTCCTTTTCTAAAACTGAATTTGCCCTCATTTTTAATATAAATATAATTTCCTAAAATATCAGTGGGTAAAAGATCATTTGTAAATTGGATCCTTTTAAAATCGCCATTTATAGATTGAGCAATACTCCTTGCCAGCATTGTTTTCCCAACCCCGGGAACATCTTCAATAAGAATATGACCCTGTGCCGCCATTGAAATGAGAATGATGTCGATTTTTTCACGTTTTCCCTTAATAACTTTCTCGATATTATTAGCCAACGTTTGAAGGGTTGCCTGAAAATCAGAAAATTTTTGTTCCATATTACACCTCGCTTATCTTAAAAAAGATTGATTCGGATTTTGCTTTTATTTCATTGCCCACAGTTAATTTTGTTTCTACAAAAATTCTTTTGCCGTCTTTTTTCACAACCCTTGCCTCGCAGGTAAATTCCTCTCCCACCATTAAAGGTCTCTTGAAATAAACGGTAATTTTGCCGGTTACTGCAACAATAGATGTAGAATGTATCGCTTTTGCAGATGTCTCATCAAGTATAAGTGTAATGATACCACCGTGAATAATGTTTTTATATCCTTCGTAATTTGAATTTAGTTTTGATTTGGTAATAGCTATACCATCTTTCATATCAAATTTTAGTTTCAAACCGATTGGATTTTTTTCTCCACATCCGATGCAGTTATTATTCTCTTCGCTTAGATCTAATTTTTCCTGATTGGTCATCTCTACCTCCTTTAATGTACCTGCTGTTAATATATTTGTACGTATATTATATCACAAATTTCTCAAAATAAAAAGAGTAAGAAGAGGGACGGTGGTTGACTTTGTTGACACAATAATATATAGTACGAATATCCCATAATTTACAGCGATTCCCTGTATTTTTTATGATATTATTGATAAAATGTTTTAATCTTTACTTCATC
>CAYVPX010000146.1:0-4685 GCA_964453935.1 uncultured bacterium
TTCCAAATACATCAGTTGAAACCGAATATTTTTAAGATACTAATAGAAACAGGTAAAAAGGATAAATTTGTAGAGGGAGCAGAACATTATTCATTTATTAAAGGTCATCTGAATGCTTTATTGGAAGAAGATGTTCAATTGACCTTAGAGGTAGTAGATAATATCAAAAAAGAAAATGATATGTTTTACGTTGTAAAGAGGCATTTCAGTGAAGATAAGATTGGCGACTAGTAAAGATAATGAAAAATTGTTGGCACTTGAAAGCACATTAACACAGGGGAGTGTTGTTTCCGTCAATTTTCTTAAAAAGGATTTTCTATTTCATGATAATTTTTTCCAAAATTATTACTATATTGCAGAGGAAAATAATGAGATCATTGCTTCCATGGCTTTAGGTATAAAAATCTATCATTTCAAAGGGCAAAAGATAAGAGGAGGATATGTTCATAGTTTAAGGATAAAAAAAGAATATCAAACAAAACCCGTTAGAGAATTTGTCAATTTTCTATATGATTTTTTTAAATTGATAAAGAAAGAAAGTCTTGATTTTGTTTACGGGGTTATAAAAAGCGATAATAAAAAAGCCATGGATTTTGCTAAAAAAAGAAAATTTATGCCATTGGAAACATATTCAATAGGTCTTTTGCCAACCTTGAAATCGGTAAAATTAAAGGGTTTGAATGCTGACTTTCAAAAGGTGGTCCTTGATGATAAATATTATATCGTACCGGAGATTATTGAACATTATAAATACAAAAGCGTTATCTTTTCCTTTTTTGATTATTCACCCTATCTCTCATTAAAAGTATATAAGATCCCAAATTCACTTCTTTTAACAGCAAAGATGTTTTTCGGAAAAGATGCTGTGAATAAATTCGAGGAGAACAATAGAACATTGTCCTATTCACTTTTAAATATCATTTCAGCTGAAAATAAAAGAGAAGTAAAGGAATTGATAAAATTGAAAAAGAACTTTTGTTATGAAAACAATATAAACATTTTGGGAATAATAAACAGATCTGCTGCCCAGACCAAATTCCATTTGAGAACAGAGAGCACGGTTTTTATCTATTTCAACACCACTCAATTCTCAAAAGAACAATTCCTATTGGATATTATGTAATCGGTCAAAAGTTCAAAAGTTCAAGGTTGAAAAAGTTGAAAAGTTGAAAAGTAACGAAGTCATTATGAGACATTGAGATTTCAATGTCGTAATAATCTCATTTGAGATTGCGACGGTCATTTCATTCCCTCGCAATGACTTTTCTCTTGGTACTCTTAACCCTCCCTGTCTGCGTGCGGACACGCACAGGCAGAAATTCTCAACTCTCAACTAATTTTAGTGTCCTCAGTGCCCTCTGTGGTAATTCCATTAAATCAGTCGAAAGTCAACGGTTAAAAGTTTGACATAACACAGTCATCCAGAGGGAACTTGTTCCCGTAGGGATCTCAAAATATAGTCAAAAGGTTAAAAAGTTGAAAAGTTAAAAAGTCATTCTGAACTTGATTCAGAATCCATTTCTTTTTAATTGTCAATTCTCCTTTTTCCCTGTCTGCGTGCCTGCCTGAGCGAGGGTGCTCGTAGACAGGCAACGCACAGGCAGGAAAAACTCTCAACTATATTTCACTATCCTCTAACCTCTTTCAAATTCGTCTAATTTGGCGAATTTGTGGTTATAATATCTTTGAATTTCTTTTTGAATACAGGATGAATGAAGCCGGGAGCTATTTCATTTATCTCCCTTAATACAAAATCTCTTTTATGAAGATATGGATGCGGAATTATTAAATTATTTTCATTTATTATTAGGTTATCCGCCCATAAAATATCAATATCAATAGTTCGCGGTCCCCAATGGATCTCTCTTCTCCTTCCAAGTTTTGCTTCTATTTTTTGCAGTTTTTTTAACAGTTCAAAGGGATCCGAGGATGACTCCATGAGCAATACACAATTCAAAAATTTTTTCTGGTCTTTATTTCCCCAGGGTTCGGTTTCCTCTATTGAACTTATTTTTTTTATCTTTCCAAATTCACTTAGATATTCAATTGCTTTATGGATATTGTCTTTTCTGTCACCGAGATTACTTCCTAAACCCAAGAGGTATTTCATTTTATGATTTGAATAAGATCGTCAATGTCAGCGTCTGAAATAGTGAGGGAAAAACGAACATAACCTTGACCGGACTCACCAAAACCGGTACCGGGTGAAAGAAGTATCTGATATTTATCAATGAGTTCGGCAACCTTTTCTTCACTTGTCTTTCCGTCAAGTATCTTTCCCCAAATATAAAAAGTTGTTTGAGAATTCACACCCTTTATACCTAATTTCGGCAATATTGCTTCCACTTTTTTTCTTCTGTTTGCGTAAATATTTCTCATATTCTGCATAAAGCCATTATCATTATCCATTTCATCAATGAACTTTTCAAGGCCGAATTTGGTAGCCATCTGAATTGCTGTAGGTGCGCCGGAGTCAATACTCTTTTTTACCTTGCCTAGACCCTCAATTAGTTTCTCATTACCAACGGCAAAACCTACGCGCCAACCCGTCATATCAAACATTTTTGAAAAAGAATGGAACTCAATAGCAACATCCATTGCACCATCAAATTCAAATATGGATCTTGGTTTTTCTTTTTCATATATTTCAATATAAGCTGCATCTGATGCTATTATAAAATTGTGTTCATGCGCAAGACGAATTAACTTTTTATAAAAATCATCGCTTGCAGATACACCAATGGGATTATTGGGATAATTCACCCAGACGATCTTTGGACTATGTTTTTTCAGATAATGTTCTATATCCGGTAAAAAAGCATTTTCTTCTAAAAGGGGCATTTTCACAATATCGCCACCGGCAAAATAGGTTCCGTCCCTATATACCGGATATGCAGGATCAGGAGAAAATACAATATCGCCTTCATTTACAAATGCAAAAGGAAAATGAGCAATACCTTCTTTGCTTCCAATTAATACAATAATATTCTTTTCGGGTGAAAAAGACACATTAAATCTTTTATTGAAATACTTTGCAATTGTTTCTCGAAATGAAATATCACCTATGTACGAAGGATATTGATGAAATCTCGTATTATTAGAGTATTCTTTTAATTTATTTATAACAATATCCCAGGTTGGAAGATCAGGATCTCCAACACCGAAATCGAAGACTCTTTTCCCGCTGGCAATTATTTCTTTCTTTTTAGCATCGATCTTCGCAAAGAGATATGGTGGAATTTTTTTTATCTTATTTGAAAATTCAAAGCTCACTTTTTGCCTCCAACAGATATTAATATGGACAGTAAAATAAAAAGAATAAGGTCCTCGGCCAATAGTATCAATGCTCCAATCCAGTTTACCTTGGTGATCAATAACGAGATCATTCCCGTTGCAAAGGTTACAAGGTAAATGAACAATACGGCATTCTTATGGGATAAACCCAAATTAAATAGACGATGCGAAAAATGGTTCTTATCACCTACAAAAATGGATTTTTTATTTTTTAACCTAATATAAATTACAGATAGAGTATCATAAATCGGAACAGATAAAATAAGCAGCGGAACAATTACAGGTAAATGTCTCAACCTTGAAAACGAAGTGTAAACACCCATTACGGAAAGTGTTGAGATCACATATCCAATGAATAAGCTCCCCGAATCACCCATAAAACATTGAGATGGATAGAAATTAACAGGAAGAAATCCTATCATTACAGCTGAAAGTAATAAAAATAGTATTGATAATGAAGAATTACCAATTTGAAAATTAAACAATGCAAAGATCAGTGTTGTGATAAAGGCAATGCCAGACGATAGACCGTCCATATTATCCAAAAGGTTGAAGGAATTCATAATACCAACGATCCAAAGTGTGGTAATGGTAATTTGTATTGCCGGAACCTTGATAAAAAATGTCACCTTTTCAATGAAAATGGAGAACACCAATGCTACAGCAAGTTGTACACCAAATTTGATATAGGGATTTAAGTTGAAAATATCATCCAATAGTCCCAATAAAAAGATAACCCCGCCTAAGATTATCCATAAAAGATATCTGGAAACAAATGGAGTTTTCACACCCAATAAATGTAAAAGCAGCAATCCGATAACATAAACAATAAAAAAACTGACACCAATACCACGCGGCTTTGGCTCTTTATGCATCTTTCGTTCATTTGGCTTATCCATGATATTCATCTTCTTTGCAATATGTGTAAAAAGATTTGCAAGGATCAATTCAAGCAATGCAGTGAGGATCAAAACACCATATATTATCATAAGTGTTATTATATAATTATTTCAACTTTTTTCAAAATATAATTATCTTTCATTTTTCGGTAGGGGTTCAAACTTCCCGTCATTCCGGACTTGATCCGGAATCTATTTTTTTTCGTCATTCAGAGTCCCTTTTATTATTTGTCATTCTGAGTCCTTTAGGGCGAAGAATCTATTCCTTTTAACTGTTTTTTAGATCCTTCGTTTCATTCCTCACAATGACTTTGCTACTTTTCAACCTTTTTTTTGTCATCCAGATGGAACTTGTTCCCGTAAAGATCTCATGAGATTATTACGACATTGAAATCTAAATGTCTCATAATGACTTTGTCACTTTTGAACCTTGAACATTTGAACTTGCATTTATTAGATGTTTCGTTTCACTCAACATGACAGAATTGGAAT
>CAYVPX010000147.1:0-4676 GCA_964453935.1 uncultured bacterium
AATGAATTAGTTACAGTAAGAAAGGACTGTCTCTAAATTTCAAAATTTTTTTAAAAAAATTCTTGCAAAATATTTTAATAAATAATATAATAAAAAAACGGAGGTTGCTATGAGAAAATTTGGCATCATTTTATTTCTTGCACTTTTTGCCTTGACTTTATGGAACTGCGGGAGTTCATATGATAATTATGCGAACAATTTATATGTGAAAAGTCAACGAGCTAATGCTATAGCTGCATTAAAAAAAGCCGATCAAGAAAAAGCTTTTCCATATGTAATAAAGGTCCTCGGTTCAAAAGATGACGATTCCGTCAATGCGGCCATTGAAGTTTTAAAATCATGGAATAGAGATACTACCATAAAAAAATTGAAAGATTTTTTTATAACTACCGATAATATGGTAATAACAACAAATATTGTCAGAAGTATATGGAAAATTGGCGGACCTGGTGCTGAGGATTTTCTTATTAAATTATTACACGATAATAGATTGTTGGTTCAAAGTGAGGCAATGATCGGGTTGGGTGAATTGAAATCAAAGAAGGCACTTCCAAATATCTTGACCTTTTTAACACCGGAGAATTTAAATAATCCTATCCTTCCCTCTGCACTAATAGCTGTTCAGAATATTGGTGATCCAAGTGCTGTCCCTGCATTGAAAAAGTTATTGGCTTCCAAGATAACAAGCGTAACTTTAAAGATCAATATTTTCCAAACATTGCTTAAAGTTGACCCTACAAATGCAGAGAACAATTGCTTAGAGAAATTAAAAACATCAGGAAATATTAGAATGATCGCAGTTACATTAGATGCATTGAAAAAATATGGTACAATGAAATCTATACAGCCAATTGAAGATCTGAAAAAACGAGTAAATGGAATGGATAATCTTATTAATAACACAGTTGATATAATAAAAAAAGGAGTAGGTAATAGTAAATAATAATTTTTCCTGGTTCATAAAAAATTTTATCGACCTTATTGATAGGGTTTTAAAAGAAGACAATAAAGAAAGTATTTTACCTGTTCTTGCTAAATTTTCAAAAGAATTTTTGGAATGTGAAAATATTGTTATCTGGCTTTGGGACGACAAAGAGAAATTACTAAAACCTTCCTGGCATTATGGTATAAAAGACGAAGAAATAGCTGGCCATTCCTTTAAAAAGAGTGAGGGGATTATCGGTAGAGTTTTTACCACGGGTGAAACTATCTTTGAAAAAGATCTTAAAAGCAGTAAGTACTTTGTGGAAAAGGGTAATGTGGTGCAAAGGATACGTGATATTTTAGTTGTGCCTTTATACAAGGAAAATAAGATATTCGGTGTTTTTGATATAACCAATAAAAAACATGGTGTTTTTACCGATGATGATCTTAACAAGATTACAATTGTTGCTTCCTTTGTATCTATCCTTTTTTACTTTAACAACAATAAGAGCGAACAGGTAAAAAATTACCAATTTTATTCTATCTTACTTGATATTCTATCATTAGAACATTTCACCGAAAGTGAAAAGAGTTTTTACACACAATTGAGGGAATTACTTGAGAATTCATTCAAATGTAAGGTTGGTATAGAGGTCCAGCGTGCCGGATTCACGACCTATGAATGCGGGATTGATTTTATTCCGGAAAAGATAGAGCGGGTAGAAAAAATGAATTTTTTCCAATATAAATCAGGGTATCTTTTTTATAACCTAATTTCCCAACGATCAATTTATGTCTATTTAGATGACACTGAAGGAATTGATAATTTTCTTTTTTATCCAAGATATAAAATAATTTTTCAATATATTCTTCATCGTATATTTCTTGAATTTTATTATTATTTGGAGGTGAAGACCAAAAATAACCAGTTGGATTTTCTACAGAAACTTATGCTTGGGTCATTTAAAAATTTTAGAGACATTCTTTATCCCTATATTGAATACGGAATAGAAATATACAATAACTATATGCTCTATTCATTGGAATATTACGAGTTAAAGAAAGATCATTATGAATTACTATATTCGGAAGGTCCCTTTAAAAACCAGCATATTAAAATATCAGTAAACAATCCAATAGTTGAAACCTTATCCCAAAACGATATTTTTATTCTGAATAGAGAAGCATCTAATTCTTATGAAAATTTTCAATTTGTTAAGGACTTTCCGGATAAAACAGTTTCTCTTTACGCCAAGGCAATAAAAATAAATAATCAAATAAAATATATTTTTGTCTTTAGATGGGATTCAATTTTTTCTCCGGCGTTGAATTTTTTTAATTTTGTCGAACTTTTAGAAAAACAAATAGTATTAAAAAATAACCTCATTGATGATATTAATTATATTATTTCCGGCAGAGACGGAATTTTTCAACTGTTCTTAAAAATATTGGGTTTATTCGACGCTAAACTTTTTGTACATTTGGAAAAGGTCAAATTAATAGCATTGAAATTAAATCAATTACTTGCATTGAGCTTTAACACGGAGAGCATTATTCTTGCGTCGTACTTTCATGATATCGGTAAGATATTTTTGGATGATACCAATATATCCAAACATCTTGACAAAGGATATGAATTTATTAAAGATATAAATATCCCAACTGAGGTTAAAGAAGTTACATTGTATCATGATGAAATGTGGAATGGAAAAGGTCCTAAGGGTTTAAAAAAAGAAGAAATTCCGGCTCTTGCAAGATTAATTCATTTTGCAAATATTATAGACAATTTCCTTTCTATGAACAATAATAATTATGAAATGCTAAAAAAATATTTTAAAAGCATTGCCAATGTTGAGGTAGAAAAAGAACTTATTTCAATTATTGTTAAGAATTGGAATGTTTTTGTTGTTGAAATGAAATCTATTTATGAAAGTTAAAAATGTAATTTTATTTATGTTTATTATAATAGCAATAAATGTTTTTAGTAATACAAAATATATTACTTATGTTGATTCGGATTCATCTAAACCCAGCGAATTGTTAAAGACTTTATTTTTCCAGCGTTCAATTAAATGTTTAAAAGAATCTCCTGAAGGAATAATTATTGGTGGTACAGGTTCCCTGTATTCAAGTATTGCTCATCGTGCAATTTTATTTTATTATAATCCTGCTTTGGACTATAATAACCCGAGTTCAAATGAAGGGGCTAATCCCCGGGCTTTACTTGGTGTAAATTATGATTTTTCCCTTTATCAAAATATTATGGGATTAACAATAATTAATACTAATTCATCTGCAGATACTATCTATTTTGTTGTCCAGGGGGAAAGTAAATCACCAACTGTACCATATATGATTTGTTCTCTGGATTACCAAAAAATACATGATGTTAATACACAAGGTGAATATAAAGTATTAGGATATAGTCCAAATAATTTGACATATGTGACGGCTTTTTCAAATAATGATACCTATCTTGCCATTGCCGGTGACTCGGGGTCAGGCAGTAAAATTGAATTTTTTAATATTAAAACAAACACTTTTGAAAATACCACTGTTGATATTTTAAGTATTACAGGTAACCGAGATTATTGGGTACTTTCTCTCGAATCTGATGGTGAAAATTTCTATGCAGGTACCCTTACAATTAATAATACTGCTGAAATTCTTAAAATCGATAAGAATTTTCATATAAGTACCTTGTTTCAGCCTGATCTAACTTATTTTGATAATGATAGTACAGGTTACACCATGATATCGGCACTTCATATTTTTAATAATAAACTCTATGCAGGAACAGAATCAACTTCAACAACGTATGGCGGCATGGTTTTTTATTACGATTTACAAACGAATACTCCGAAACTTATAGGTAAAGCAGTAAGCGGAACACATACATTTGGCATTCAGGCATTTACAGACTATAACGGTGAGATTTACGGTTCTACTAATGCCGAACATGATAATGCAAATACAGCCAATAAAAATTCATGGGGTAGAATATTCAAAGTATCGCAAAATGATAGCATCATATGCACTAACTTAATTGATTATAGGGGTAAACTCCCGGAATATAATCCTGCTATAATTACAGCCATTTGCCCTTCACATCTAACAAATGATATAATTTTTGGAACAGAGGTTACTTATTGTGGTAACCCCAGCGATAATAATATGAATAATTATGGCGGTTTAATGGGAAAGACCGATTTCTATCCGCCGGCAGTTCCTAAATGTATGAATATCACCGAAGGAGATAAGAGTTATCATTTGAACTTTTCACCCAGCGGGGATGATTACAATTACGGATCTGCTTCATATTACGAGGTCAAGGGTGCTCTTGACAGAATCTCAACTCCCATTGAGTATATGTCATTAAAGACCCTGGCATTTTCAAGTTCACCGAATATTGAAATTGATACGCTTTATTACCCTTTTTTTTATTTTAAGGCATATGATAATGTAATGAACGCTTCTTCAATGGGTGTGATTGAGAATAATTTCTTTACCGCAAAACTATATCCCAATCCCGTTAGAAAAAACGAATTTTTAAATATTCTATTTCCCGCTTCAACTGAAAAAATAAATCTTTATTCCATTGCCGGTGTGAAAGTAAATATTGATTTGATTGATAAAGGGATAACAGACGATGGTTATAAATTGTATCAATTGGATATGTCATCATCAAAACTTGCTTCGGGAACCTATATTTTCACTGGTGAAACCTTGGGCAAGAAGACATATTATTTAAA
>CAYVPX010000148.1:0-4669 GCA_964453935.1 uncultured bacterium
AATATTGCCTCATAGATTATTGGCGATAAGGTCTTGACCCTACCGTCCTGTACATCATGAATGTTGGTTATCTCTGTTAGATCCTTTGCCTCAATTCCATTCTCCTTTAAATACTTATGGGTTCCGCCACTTGCATATATCTCATAACCATTGGCAATGATTTTTTTACTAATTTTAACAAGTTCTTCGTCTTTTTTAAAAGAGGAAATAATGGTGCCAGGTTGACGCTTTGACGCTTTCATTTCATATCCCTTTTGAGAATATTTTCCTTTATAAAAGAATTTATTGCGTTGATCTTTTTAGGGCTACTTTTTATCCTTCCTATAGCACTTGAAATAGTGCTATGTTTTTTAATCCTTTCAATAATTCTGATTTTGTCCAATGTAAAATTACAATAATATCTTAACAAATACCACTTTAAATGTAATACAAATTTACTTTTTGTTTTCCAAATACTTTTCCAATATTCATTTTTTATTTGTGCTTTGGCTACAATATTTTTAATCTCCTTATAAGGCAATACTTTTGTCTTGTAATGGTTTCTTCTTTTCTCCACATTTGTTTTCTCTCTTTTTTTTCGCCTATTTACATTTTTAAATATTTCTTCTTTTTTAATGTTATTCATTAGGAATTGTCCATGAATATTTTTAATATTCTCAATTTTTATTTTTTCATTCATTAAATCCCTGATCCACTTTTTAAAATTTTTGCGACCTTCCATCCTATTATTTGAAAAATAATTATAAATGATGTCATAACTACTATTGTTATTTTTATCTAATATTTCTTCTAAGTTTGACCATTTATAATTAAAAATATCCTCGGTAATTTCTGCTCTAATGGGGTTTAAAATTATATATCCCAATGCTGTCATAAAATATTCATCTGTATCTATCAACTGAGTTTTATGGCGACTTTGAAAAACCGGCCCCTTTCTATTAAATTTTTTATTTATATAGCGAGCAAATTTTGTTGCATATCTTTGAATAAACTTTGACAGATTTTCCTCATTGATTCTAATAATAATATGAAAATGATTTTGCATGCAAAGCCAGAATATTATATCTACATTAAAATAAGCTGCTGCTTCATATAGATACATTACAAAAGCCCTTACAATTTCTACATCTTTAAAAAATGCTTCACCATTTACAAACCTATTGTATAAATGATAAACACCGCCTTTAACTACAATTCTTCTTGGTCTAACCATTTTAATTCACCTCAATATTTAATTTTAAAAGCGTCAAAGCGTCAACCTGGCACCTATTTCTTTATAATGCTCCATTACACCACCAAGGCCACGTCTGTAGCGTTCCTTATCCAGCATCTCACCATTAAAATCCCATAATCGACATGAATCGGGATCAATCTCGTCTGCTAAAAGAAGTTCACCGTCCACACCCCTTCCAAATTCTATCTTAAAATCAACCAGTGTTATTCTCACTTTATGAAAAATATCTGTTAATATTTCATTTACCTTTAAGGCATACTCTTTCATCTTTTCAACCTCATCAAGTGTAGCAATGTTAAAATAGTCAAAAAGTTCTCTGGTCAATTGAGGATCGCTCTTTTCATCATCCTTAAAAAAGAACTCCACAAGCGGCTTTTTCATTTTATCACCTTCTTTTAAGGTAAATCTTTTTGAAAAACTCCCGTAGGCGAGATTTCTCACCACGACCTCAACAGGGATCATTTTAAGTTCCTTTACTTTAATGGTAACATCATCAATCTTTTCTTCATAGGAAATTGAAATCCCCTGTTTTTCAACTTCCTTCATTAGAAAATAACTGATCTCGCAATTTATGCGCCCTTTTCCATCTAACTCATCCTTCTTTTGAGAATTGAAAGCGGTAATACTGTTCTTGAACCTTAGAAAATAATTACCCGTTTCCTCATCAAAAAGAACGATTTTTGTTTTGCCTTCGCCTAACTTTCTCATATAACCTCTCCTATGATCTTATATTTTTTAGGTATTGCACCCTGAAATTTTTTATCAACAATGAGAACCATGCCAATTCCCATATTAAACACCCTGAACATTTCGTCCTTTTGAACACCGGAAGCCATTATTCTTTTAAAAATTTCCGGAATTTCCCAATTGTAGAACAATTTATAATTTAAACCCTCAGGGATAATTCTCTTAATATTACCCGGAAGTCCGCCACCGGTAATATGTGCCATTGCCTTAACAGTGATCTTTTTTCTTAATCTTTTTATCTCTTTAACATAGATCTTTGTAGGACTTAAGAGATCCTCGGTCAATTTCAGCTTCTTCTGTTTGATAAGATAATTCACCAGCGAATAACCGTTTGAATGAATACCCTGAGAGTTAATACCCACGATCATATCACCCTTTTTTATTTTTCCTCTTAATAATACCTCCTTTCCGCCTATACCCAAAGCAAATCCTACGAGATCAAATCTATCTTTATATACGATCTGCATCTGGGCACTTTCACCGCCTACAAGAGCAACATTAGCCAATTTACAGCCTTCTATTATGCCTTCCATTAGTGATGTGAAGATCTTTTTGTTCATGAAACCGAAACCGATATAATCAAGAAAAAAATTCGGTTCTATGCCAGAACAGATAATATCATTTACATTCATTGCTACAAGGTCTATTCCAATGGTATTATAGATATTCAATTCTCTTGCAATCTCTACTTTCGTTCCCACCCCATCGGTGGACAGTGCAATATAATTATCCCTGAACCTTGAAACCGCTGCAAATTTTCCAATATTATCGCTTTTCATATTGTTCTTTTTTAAAAGTTCAGAAACAATGGAAGGAATCGCATCTGCCAAGTTGAGGTTAACACCTGCTTTATTATAATAGTCCATTTTCTTTAAACTCCCTGGGATAAGTCCCATTAAAACATGCGTAGCAAAATTTCTTTTCTTCATCACCAAAAACTTTTTTTAACCCATGAACACTTAAATAATTAACGCTTTCAATTCCTAAAAATCTTGCCATCTCTTCGGGATTGAACCTGTTGGCAATAAGTTCGTCTCTTGTTGGGGTATCAATACCGAAATAGCATGAATATCGTATAGGCGGTGCGGTAATGAAAAAATGTATATTTTTTACCTTGTATTTTTTCAATAAAAGTACTATCTCCTTTGCAGTTGTTCCCCTTACAATAGAATCGTCCAAAAGAGCAATTGATTTTCCCTCAATAACTTCCAATATGGGTCTTAATTTCATTCGAATAATATTTTTTCTCTCTTCAATGGTGGGCTGGATAAATGACCTTCCCACATAATGGTTCCTGATCAATCCTCTATCCAGTTTAATGCCGCTTTCATGTGCAAAACCCAGTGCCGCTGAAAATCCCGAATCAGGGACAGGAACTATGAGCTCCGTTTTTATATCACTGTATTCACGTGCCAATTCTTCACCCATTTTATAACGCATTTGATGAACATTGTGACCGAAAACAGTGGAATCGGGCCTTGAGAAATAGATATGTTCAAATACGCATTGCTGAAGATTTTCGGCATCGGCATATTTGATCACCTCTTTATTTCCTTTTTTATCAATCTTTAATATTGTACCCGGTTGAATCTCACCTAAATACTTACCATTGAGAAGTTCTATACTGCATGTTTCCGAACTTATGACAGAGCCGCCTTCAACCTCGCCGTACACAAGGGGTCTATAACCGTAAGGGTCACGTATACCGTATAGAGCATCATCCGTTAATAAGACAAGTGAAAATGCTCCCTTTATTGTCTTTAATGTATTTTTCAACGCATCTATAAAATTTCCTTTTTGATGGGCAAGGTGATGAAGTATCACCTCGGAATCCGAATTCCCCTGAAAAATAGCTCCCTTTTTTATAAGGTCTCTCTTTATTGATTCCAAGTTGATAAGATTCCCGTTATGTGCAAGAGAAATATTCCCAAAATGGGTTTTCACATAAATGGGTTGTGCATTCACCATTGAACTGTCACCGGCTGTTTTGTACCTTACATGACCAATAGCAGAGGCACCTTCTTCAACATGGTCTTGTATATTTTTTAAATTACTCACAAATCCTTCTGCTTTGTAGGTATAGAAATAATCATTAGAATCCACAGTTATACCACATGATTCCTGTCCACGATGTTGTAATGAGAAAAGAGAAAGGTACATTTTTTTATAAATATTTTCCACACGACCAATTATACCGCAAACACCGCAGAACTCTTTGAGCTTTTTATTCATTATTTTACCCTCTTTAGTTCCCATTTTATCACCTTGATACCATCTTTATATAAAACACTTGATAACATTGCTATTCCTTCTTCAGTAAAAGCTTTGGGCAATTTTCTTGTTCCTCCCCAACTTGATGTTCCAAAATGGAATATCAAGTTTTTAAATTCTTCTTTTGTTAATTGAAACATAAAATCATCTGGAAATCGATCTAAATTTCGGCTAACAGCCTTATTTAAATTCCCAGTAGTAACCCCATAAAGTTCAGCTAAATCTCTATCAAGCATTACTTTATTTCCTCTGATCAAATAGATTTTTGCTCCAATCACTTCCATGGGAATAATATCTTTTTTGTTATTTTTATTTTTCATTATCACCTATTTTTTCTATTTCTCTCTCCTTTTCCTTATTTTTGTTACTAACATCTAACCTTAAACCTCTAACCGTTGTCATCATCTCAAATGCTCC
>CAYVPX010000149.1:0-4647 GCA_964453935.1 uncultured bacterium
TTTGATGTTATATGAGATAGTAATGCGCTGGGTTATAAAACTTATTTTTTTCTTGTATTTTTTTCAATTGAGAACAGAACTAATATCAACTCACAGATTACCCTATATATAATTGCTAAAATCAAGAAAACAATAGGTGATCCTATTAGTGCAAATATTCCTACAACAATACTTTCTCTAAACCCGGATACTACAACTCCGATTGAAATAAGAAGGGCAAAGAAAAGAAAGATCCCGTATAAAACAGGTATAACCTTCTTTGTAATAAAGCTTTCAAATTTGAAATCAAACAAACTCTGGAAAAAGTTCTTAGGTTCCATAAAGACCTCCTATATAAAATATAAATTTTTTAAAATATCCTATTGGGACTGTTATCATTTTAATTATAACACCTTTTAGGGATATTGTCAAATGCAATCGCACTAAAAAATGGACCTTAAATATTTTGTCATGAAGTCAATTGCTTTATCATTATACCCGCCTTCCGGAACGATAATATCAGCAAATTTCCTCGTTGGAGATACAAACTCAATATGCATAGGTCTAACCGTATTAAGATACTGATCAATAACAGAATCAATGCTTCTTCCCCTTTCATTAATATCCCTTAAAACACGTCTGGCAAGCCGTACATCAGAGGGGGTATCTACGTAGATCTTAAAATCCATAAGGTCACGGAGAGCTTTATAATAAAAGATCAATATACCTTCTAAAATAATGACGGGAGCATATTTTATAAGTTTTTGTTCTTTTAAACGACGATGATCCTTGAAATTATAAATGGGGATATATATATCTTCCCCTTTTTTTAATTGTTTAATATCCTCGAGCAAAAGATCAATATCAAAGGCATACGGATGATCGTAATTTCTTTCTTCTACCGGAGTATTATACATTTCTTTATAAAAAGCATCTTGAGGAACAATTGAAATATTCTCGTTTAATATATTTGATATTTTCTCTGCAACAGTAGTTTTTCCGGATCCGGTACCGCCTGCGATACCTATTATATACGGGGTTTTCATTTCCCGATCTGATCAAGAAATTTTTTTAGGGCATCGTAAACCTTCTTGGTCAAAGGTTCAAACATAACACCTATCTTTTGGGTAGAATCATCTTTATGTATCCAGCGGATAATACCCTTTAAGTTCACTATCTCACCGCCTTTTTCCAAAGAAACTAAAAATTTGACCTTATATGTCAACTGGATAGGAACATTAAGATCGTAGATCTCAAACATAAGACCGCTAAGTGAAAGGTTCAATGTTTTACCAATTCCCATATAGATACCGTTGCCTTGAACATCAAATATCTCAACATCTGCAAGGTTCATTGAATCAAATCGTTTATCTTTTCTCATCATACTTTCATTGAAATCCATACTACCCCCTTTTTACTAATTTTGTTTCATCGGCTTTAAAGGAGGATCTTACGAAAGGTCCTGAAAATACTTCTTTAAAACCTAATGCCAATGCTTTTTCTCTCAGCAGATCAAATTCTTCTATGGTATAATATTTTTGTACGGGAAAATGCTTAAGAGACGGTTGTAAATATTGACCTATTGTTAAAATATCAACATTAATATCAACTAATCGCGAAAATGTCTCCAAAAGTTCCGGAATGGTTTCACCCAACCCTGTCATTACACCTGATTTTGTAATAAAACCCGCTTTCTTATAATAATCAAGAACGAATAATGAGGTTTCAAAATTTGCCTGAGGTCTTACTGATGAATAAAGATGCGGAACCGTCTCAACATTATGATTTAAAACATCCAAGGGCTGATCCACAAGTTTTGCCATTGCTCTGACATCACCTTTAAAATCGGGAATTAGAAGTTCAATCCCTATATTCGGATATTCATCTCTAATTGCATTAACAAGTTCACTATAAAAACCGGCTCCGCCATCTTCCAGATCATCTCTTGTAACTGAGGTGATAACTACATAATTGAGTTTCATAACATTTATGGATTCAATAATATGAGATATCTCATTTGGATCCAAAGGAGATGGGATACCTGATCCGATATTACAAAAACGACAATTTCGCGTGCATTTATTTCCCATTATTAAAAAAGTTGCTTTACCACTACCAAAACATTCACGGATATTCGGGCAATGCGCTTCTTGGCAAACCGTGTGAAGTCCTTTAGCCTTAACGAGTTGCTGCATCTCCCCAATATCTCCACGTTTTTCTCTATAAAGTTCTTTTAGCCAATTAGGCCATCTCAAAAATTCACTCATAATCACTCTACTTTTAAATAAATAAATGTCAAGGCATAGGGTTGTATTAAAACAAGATAATCATCTAAGATCCCTATATGTAAGATATCCCCTGCCTCTGCATTAAGATCTCCTTGAAATTTTTCAATATTAAAGTTATTTAATGAAATCTTGTTCACCTTTCTCTCTCCATTGGCAATATAGATATTATTTCCAAGTAATTTAAGCAATATATAGGGAGGACCAATTTGAAAATCTTCAAATGTTTTATATATTTTTTCTTGCTTTTTATTAAAGATCTCAATATTATACTTGGAATTTTTCTTATCTAAAACAGCTAAATAGTTACGATTCTCATCGTATAATTTTACCAAGCCGAGAAAAACGGGATCAGCCCATTGTTTTTTGATCCTATTGAACTTTACCAGTCCTTTATCTCCCAAACCATACATAAAATTTCTTGTAGGATAAACAAATACAAAATTATTGAATTCGTGCTGTGTTACGGGATCTTTATAACCTCTTTGTATCTCTATCTTCATTGTTTTCAAGTTAAATAAAATAAGCGTAGATTCGGTTCCGATAAATAGTTTTTCATTTTGAAACCTTAAATATCTGATCTTTTCTGAGGTCAGTCCATTTTGTTTACCAATGATCTTCATCTTATTTCCGGAATAACTATAAACAAAAACACCCTGTTGCGTTCCAACATAAAGATATTTATTCCCAACAGCAAATGGAATTTTATATATTAGATTTGATTGCTTTATGATCGTTTTAAAATCTCTTGTAAGAAGATTTACAATATCGATCCTACCGCCTTTATAAAAAACCCAAATATATTTATCTACGGACACAACATCCTCTATTACCAGATCATTTTCAGGATTGAAATTAAAAAGTTTCGTAATAGCAAAATTTTGAGGATTAAATTCGTATAATGAGTAATTTGATACGATAAAGGGTCGGCCATCTACTTCAATTGAATAACAGAAAATCTCTCTTTTATTATAATCGCTGGTAATAATTGTTCTTTTAATTTGGGATTTTATTTCATCTATTTTCTTTAAATATTCAGTATTTTTAAATATGCTAATAAACTTGATTAATTCGGCATATGCAACCTTCTTTCTTTTTTCTTTTATCAAGAGCTTAATATAATCATAATAGGCATCATCCTTTATCTTGTAGGGCGTCGTAGCACTTATTATGCTTTTGTATAGGCTCTCCTTTTCTTTGATTATATTTTCATTTTTTGCCTTATAATAAAGTTCAATACCATTCATGTTCTCTTCAATATTCTCATTAAGGAATTTCTTTAAGGTTCTTAAATACTCTGATCTTTTGCTTATTTTATCATATTTTTTCAACGTGTTGTGAATAGTTTTTATTGCAGGCTTTTGAAAAGCTAACAAAGTTTTTGAAAATTGCTTCAATAATGCAGGAGTAGGTTTCTTTAAAATATCAAATATCTTAAAATAATCATTTATAACATCTTTATCGTTCTTTAAAAAGATATCCGTTCGCAATTTTGCGTTCCATAATTCATACGAATCTTTAAATTTTTCACTTTTCAAAGCTTGATCCAAATTTGCAAGTGCTTCTTTTGCCTTTGTCTGGTTACCGGAATCCTTCGCAATGTTAATACCAAATTCGCCGATTCTTAAATTAAAAAGTGGTTTCAACCCAAGAGGAACCTTATTTATATTTTTTTCAAAATATCGGATCTTAATACTTGGACTGATTATACTTTCAACCGTATTCGAGCCAATATCCCACCTGTAAATAAATAATAGTATTATAAAAAGCAACAGTATGCCAATTGGAAATAAGCGGTTACCTATAAATGAAGAAAATTTTGAAGGTGTAAGCATAAAACTGAAAAGATAAAGTAATAGAAAAAATATAAATGGAATTATGAAATTCCCGTGTATGAATATATATTTTAGTGAAGAAGATTTAAAAAGAAGGGTTATATCGTTTCCTGTGATTAAAACAGACAAAAACTTATCAAGGAAGACCAATAAGACGGTAATAATAAATATGGTAATGAAATTTAAAAAGAAACGTTTATTAATAAGCGAAGGTTTAAGGTCCTGCTTTCTCTTATCAACAGTGAATATGGATTTAATAATCAAATAGTCAAAAAGAACTATTATTATAAAAATAGGAATCCCGGCAAAAATGAAACTATTAGTAAACAAACTAATAAGAAACGCAGGACTAATAGCAAATGGAATGATCAAAATCAACAAAAGAAATATAATTGAGAGAAAGAAGCTTAAAATAAACATAAATTCCTCCTTTTTATTTTTAGTATATTTTTAGTACTTATATAGTAATGAACCTGATTTTCATTCAATATATAGTATCTTGGTGGTAGTTTGTGGTAAAAAGTGGGAAAATATTTGACACAAATGGG
>CAYVPX010000150.1:0-4642 GCA_964453935.1 uncultured bacterium
TTCTTCACTCTCCGTTTTTCATTGCCCTTCAATTTCCCATTCTTCATTTTCTCAACAAAATAGTTCAATGCAAGCATAGCCATTACATCACGAATCTCATCTCTAAATAACAATTTGTCTCCTATAACAAAGAATGGGATATTCGATCCGGTAAAAACCTTCTTTAAAACGGAAAGTTGTTTATTGGTTCTTACAACAACAGCCATTTTCTCATAAGGTATTCCTTCCTGAGATTTTCTAATAATATTATTTACAACCAATGAAGATTCATTGATCTCATCCTCTTTTTCAAGTCTTATAAGAGCTTTTCCTTCAATATAATCATTAAAATCAGCAGTTTCAGCAGGGGTTACTTCCTCCACTAATTCGCCGGTTTCAAAAAACATTTCTTTTTTTATAATATCCTCAACATCAACAGGCTCACGCTCATATTCCATAACGACCCCATCCTTATAATCCTCTTTAAATTTATTAGCGAAATTTTCTCCCGAGCTGTCCCAATTATATACATTCACCTTGTAAGCAGAGGTAAAGGTCAAGTTTTTAACGCCTTCTGTTAATATTTTAATAAATCTGTACTGTGAATAGTTAGAATAGTGATAATCATCTACGATCATCATTTTAAATCTATTTTTATAATAATCAAGAACCTCAGATGATTTTTTAAAAAGTTCCAGAACCAATCTTATGAGATCATTTACATCACACGTGTTATTGTTAAATAATTTATCCTGATATATTTTATAGATCAAAGCAATTTTCTTTGCATTTTCATCCTTTGCCTCCTTTTCCGCTTGTTCGGGAGAAATAAGATTCCTTTTTAAATTAATAATATCTCGAAGAAGTGTAGAAAAGCCTATTTCATCAGATGGGATCTTTGATTCTTCAAAGGATCTTTTCAATAATAATAACTGTTCTCTTGCAATTAATACTCTGAATTTCGGGGAAGGTTTATACCCAATTTTTTCAATGTTCAATGAACCGAATAAATAATCATTTAATATTTCTAATGCCTGTGAGTTATATGTATTAATATCCATATTTATGATCAATTTATCCGGAAGTGAATTCCCAATTGTATCAATGATTGTACCTGCATTAGAATTAGAAAATGTGAGACCGAAGATCTCATCAGCTTTTATATTTCTAACTATTAAATGATATGCTATCCTATTGGAAATAATAGTTCTTTTTGATGAGATCTCATCACCAACTATCATTAGGGGACCATCTTGGAAAGAATTATGAATAACCGCTTTTAATTGCATAGGAGAAAGCCTCAATAATAAATTTAGAACCAATTTTTGCTCAAATATACTGAGCTCATATATTTCCTTTAAGAATCTTTCCTTGCTCACATCATCCAGGTCCTTAATGAGGTAAAGGAAATACTTTTGTTCTTTTTCCCCAAAATTCTGTAGTAGCTCACTTACTTTCATTTATTATCTCCTAATGTTATATAAGGTTTAAGCGTTTCGAGGGTTTTCTCGCCAATCCTCGGGACATTAAGTAAATCTTCATAGGCCCTGAATTTTCCATTCTCGTTCCTGTAATCTATAATTGATTGAGCAAGTTTTGGACCAACCCGAGGTAATTTTTGTAATTCTTCGTATGAAGCAGTATTTATATTGATCTTATCTGTTTTGACAGCAGGTGAAGTTGTAGTTGATTGACTACTTTTACCTGCACTATATGTTCCACAATAGATCAATGGTTTTAATGAGATCATAGTTTTAGGACCGATACCACTGACATTTTCCAAATCGTCAACATTTTTAAAACCATTATGCGTTGTTCTGTAATCTATTATTGATTTTGACCTTACAGGACCTACTCGTGGAAGTTTTTGTAACTCCTCCGCACTTGCATTATTTATATCTATCTTATTGGAATTATCCGCTTTGGTTACAGTTGAGTTAGATGTTGTTTGAGTTTTCGGTTCCGTTTTTGTATTAGTACTCGTTTTATTTTCAGACGTTTGCGAAGAGACCTTCTTTAATGGTGTATATGTGTATTTAGGTTTTGTTGAAGTACCGGTTGATTTCTTAGTTGTAGTTTTGGGTTTTATTGATGTCTTTGGTTTAGTATATGTCTTCTTTTTCAATGCTTTATTTTTTGCAGCAAGTTCTTTTTTCAACTTATTTTTCTCAGCTTCCATTGCTTTTTCTTTATAATAGGTATCAATATCACTTTTCAATTTTTCTGTTTTTGTAATTAATGTAGTATATATTTCCAATGCCTTATTATAATGACTTTCTGCAAATGTTACCTCAAGATCGCTGGTTTGCTTTTGTAAGGATAAAAATTGTTTTGTGAACTTATTATCCTTATCTAATTTCTCATAGGTTTCCAATTTTTGTTTTAATGCAGTAATATTCTTTTGCAAAATATTATGCTGCATACTTGTTTTTTTATTAAAAAATTGGTCTCCAATGAAATAAAAAACAATCCCAAGAAGTATTAAAATGATCTCTACGATAATAATAGTGATTTGTTTTTGATTCATACTACATCCTCAATAAAACCTTATAAATTATTTTACCAAATTTTTATAAAAAAACAAAATTTTTCCGCCTTTTTTCTGAAAATAATTTTTTTTAGAAAAACCACGCTAAATATAAAATCTCTTGTTCAAAAAGCAATTGGCCATAAAGCCCACTATATCTATACTTACATAATTTTTAAATTCTTTTTCTTTTTCAATATGAGAATCAGTGCAACAAATTCAATGGCAACTTGTAGAACAAGATCAAGAAGTACTTCATTTTTATTAGGAAATCTTTCAAAAATGGCAATGAAGAAATAGGGCATGAGATCATATGTTATTCCCATCTTTTTGGCAAATTTTTTCAAATTCTTTTGCATACGCAATTTGGCAGGTGGATAATTCATGGATGAATCCAATTTCTTTAATTGTTCCACCATTACAAAATAGGCATCGCTTTCATCCTTAGGAACGCGCATCTTTTTTGCTTTTCGCAGTATCTTATCATATTCGTCAACCAAAGTTTCCGAAACCTCCTTACCTAAAATGTCGGTAAAATAGAATGTACTTATTTTCACATTCAAAAATTTCACATCCATATCATCCATATATTCCTCCTTATTGTCTGTAATGTTAAATAATTTTATTTAACGATTTACTTCCAATCTCTTTATTTAACCAGTCTCTATCACTATTTGAGATCATAGGAATTACTTTACCATCAGAAAATATCACATTATTATAACAGGTTTTAAGAATCCTTGTGGAAAGATAGTTTGCATAGATCTCTTCTTTGCGAAGATCATATTTAATACCGGAATTTTTTAAAAAATAATGTCCAAGTTCGTGTGCTACTACCGCATCTATCTTGAAATAATCAAAGAACCTATCAAGACATATGGTGGGATACCATTTTTCGTCAATATTAACGATAAAACCATCTGGTGAAAAGAAACCAAAAAAGATTACCAAGTCGGGATCCATTGGAAACTGTTCCTTAAACCTTTCAAGAACACTTTCCACTTTTTTAATGATTACATCAATATTGGCAAAGGAAAAACCAAGTTTTTCTCTTGTATATTGAAGCTGATCCATATCCTCTTTTGCAAAATGTGATTCAATATAATTTTTCATATATTCTTCAAGGAATCTTTTTTTAAATCCATTAAGCGTATATTCAAACTTTAAAATACTTAGGGGAAGTTCTATTTTTTTAAGATCCTCAATAAAGTTTATTATCATCATTCATCCTTTTACTTGTAAGACAGACAGGGCGGCTTCTTCAATGTCCTTCGGCGTTAAATGATACTTATCAATGAGTTCCATGGGTTGTCCGCTTTCACCAAATGTATCATTTATGCCTACTCTTTTTAAAGGCATTGGATTTTTTTCACTTAATAATTCTGCAATTGCACTTCCTAAGCCACCGATCTTCTGATGCTCCTCTGCTACTACAACACCCTTTACATTTTTTACCGCTTCTAATATTCCTTGTTCATCCAATGGTTTAACTGTATGAGAATTTATCACCATCGCTTTAATTCCCTTTTTTTCAAGTAATTCAGCAGCAACAAGGGATTGATAAACCATAAAACCATTGGCAATGAGTGCAATATCACGACCTTCTTTTAAAATATTGATTTTTCCGAATTCAAATCTATCATCTGGGGTTGTGATAACAGGAATTTTTTCTCTACCAAAACGAATATATACGGGCCCTGAAATATTTATTGAAGATAAAACTGCCTTTTTTGTCTCTTCATAATCTGCTGGAACAATAACTTTCATATTGGGAAGAACACGCATTAAAGCCACATCTTCCAATGCCTGATGCGTAGCCCCATCCGGTCCCACGGAAATACCACCATGAGCGCCGCCAAGTTTAACATTGAGATTGGCATAACAGATTGTGGTTCTTATCTGATCAAAGGCACGACCTGTTACAAATACACCGTATGTTGAGACAAAGGGGATCTTTCCTGTCAATGATAATCCAGCAGCAGTTCCCAGCATATCCTGTTCTGCAATACCCATTTCAATAAATCTATCTGGAAATTTTTCTTTAAATTTATATGAATCGGTTGATTTTGTAAGGTCGGCACAAAGCACAAAAACACGTTCGTCCTTCTCGCCTGCCAAAACCAAACCATCACCATA
>CAYVPX010000151.1:0-4600 GCA_964453935.1 uncultured bacterium
CCCCATTTGTTTCCAATATTTTCTTTACTTTTTCCTGCAAAATATTTTGAAACTGTTCTTTTTCAGATATTGTAGCTTTTCCGCTAAATACTTTTAATTTAATTTCTTTTAATGTTTTCATTTCTTTTGCAGAGAAAAGTTTACTCCTATCAAAAATAATCCGTACCATTTCATTATTATCCCTTCTTTTAAATATGATTACTTGTTTATTCTTTTTCGCTTTTATTTTCTTATCTATAATTACTTTGCCGAAGTCCTCATCGTTAATAAATCGAGCTCTGATTACAAATGAAGCAACATCAATTAAATCGGAATATTCATTTGTAGCAATATCTATATTCCCCCTAATAGCTTTTTCCCCGTTGTAAAGTTTTTGTAAAGCTATTTTAGTTGAAATAAAACCCGTTGCTACACCAGGACAAATATGCCCCGTATAAATTTCAACATCTCTTAATTTTATAGAAATATTTTCCGTTTGAGACGAACCGATCATTTTTCCCATGGGCTCTAACAATTTAATCTCAAGATTATTTTTATTATATGCCTTTGCATAAAAAATAATTGCAAATAAAAGCAAAATTACAAGAAAAATAAATGGTTTTTTAATTTTCATTTATTATCTCCTTAAAATGTCCACATAAAATTTAACATTGGGGTAACCGGTGAAATAAAAGTTTTTTTAACGAATACCGGATACTTTATCCCAATAAATGCTTTTTGATGTTCATGTTCTTCCCCATTGGGTAAATATACAAATTTAAGCATAATAGAGTGCTCATAGGAATCTGAATCTTTTATAATTTTACCGGATGAATTTTTATCAGCAAATTTATTCCAGCCAATGAATGCAAGTTGCAATTGGTAATTGCCGACTGTGTTCAAATTGTACTCAAAATTGAATCTATAACCGAAAGCATCTCCAATATCATTTCCCGATTTACTCCATTTTACCGTATTACAATTGGCATCTTTCACATAAATATCTCTGATTTTACCTCTGTATTCATACCAAATATCATCACATAATGCAAGCGAATGCAATAGGTTTTCATGTGTTAAAAAAGAGATATGAATATCCTTACTTCCTGTTCCAACACCTTTTGTTACAAGTGAATTATCGGATGCATCAAATTTAAAACCCGCCCCCAAGGACATAGCTTCCCAAAAGGGTTGGTTTTTTATAATTTTGTATAAAGCTGTAAGCCAAATATCCCCGAAGCCATGAACACGATAAGAAATAGGTTTTTTAATCCATGAATTATCGGGTTTTTTCTTCCAGGTTTCCTTTGAAATATCTTTATCCCAATAATTTGTAACGAAATCAATACTAAGCTTACTTGAAATTCCATAAGCGAGCCTTAAATTCACCTTTGAAATATTGGCTCGCCAACCTTCGGGAATATTAATAATTTCAGGATTACTATTGGGATCGGTATTCCAATAAGTTCTCGTAGCAGCATTGTAGGTAGCATTACTTAAAAACCAGAATTTCCCCTTTTCAACACCAAGTGGGCAACCGACAATACCATCTGCAATAATCTCTTCTGAAATTGCAAAAAATACTAATAACGCAACCAGCATAAATGTTTTTTTTGTCATAATGACCTCCTATTAAAAACATAATTTATATTTAAGTATAAAATACGGAAGGTATATCTAATATTATTAGGTGAACCTAACTTTTTGTTCAAAAAAAATTTCAAAATAAACTCCCGATTTGATAAAATAATACACTGACGACCCAACCGAGAATTAAACTATATGAAACGGAAAGTAAAGCCCATTTCCAATTTGTTTCCCTTTTTATCACGGCAATAGTTGCAATACAGGGAATATAAATTAAAGTCATTAAAAGAAAAGCGTATGCTGAAAGCGGGGTAAAATAATGTGCCAATGCCACCTTTAACATTCCCTCTCCTCCGAACAATGTTCCAAGAGTGCCTACTACAACTTCCTTTGCCATAATTCCGAATATTAATGCAACAGCTGCTTGCCAAAATCCAAAGCCTGCGGGCTTGAATACGGGTGCGATAAATTTGCCCAGCACACCGATCAAAGATTGCTCGGAGGCATATTTCACTCCAAAGGGTAATGATGACAATAACCAGATCAATACAACGGCAAAAAAGATTATCGTTCCCGCTTTTTTTACAAATATTCTTGAACGTTCCCACATTGTAATAAGAGCATTTTTTAATGTGGGAAGTCGATACGGCGGTAATTCCATTATTAGGGGAGCAACCTCACTTTTAAAAAAGATATGTTTAAAAAATTTTGCTACGATAATCGCAAGAATTATACCGATAAAATAGAGTGAAAAAACAATTAATCCCTGATATTTAGCGAAAAATACAGAGGAAAATAAAACATAAACGGGTAACCTTGCAGAGCAACTCATCAAAGGTAAGATTAGAATGGTTAAAATTCTATCCTTTCTTGATGTTAAGGTTCTTGTAGCCATTATACCTGGAATATTACAACCGAATCCTATGATCATCGGTATAAATGATTTTCCATGTAACCCCAAGAAATGCATAAATCGGTCCATCACAAATGCTGCCCTTGCCATATATCCGGAATCTTCAAGGATAGATATTCCTAAAAATAACAATAAAATATTGGGTAAAAATACTAAAACGGATCCTATTCCGCTAATAATACCATCTGTAAGAAAAGATATTAAATAATTCGAAAAATGCAAAGAAAGACATAAGCTTTTGGTAATGTTTGATAATAATACGAAAAATTGACCAACAAGCCCTGCCAAAGGATTTCCTACAACAAAGACAAATTCGAAAAGTAAAAACATAAAAATTAAAAAAAGCGGTATTCCAATATATTTATTTGTTAAGATAGTATCCAATTTATCGGAAAAATCCAATTTTTCTTCAAAGGTCGGTTCTTTTTTCATACATTCACTTAGTAAACCATGAATAAAGCCGTATCTTCTTTCAATAATCTCGGTTTCAACATCTTCTAATTTTTTATTGTATTTTTCTTTTATTTTTAATGTTTCCTCATAAATATTTGTATTTTTTAATTTTTCAATCATTTCTATATCGTCTTCTAATACCTTAAGTGCAATAAATCTTTCAGGCAACCCTAAAAATTTTTCTCTCTTTTTTAATACGGGTATGATTTCAAAAATCGCATCTTCAATATTATGCTTATAATCGATTTTAAAATTAACTTCTTTTTTCTCAGAAATATTTTTTACAATGGTATTTTTCAAATCATTTATGCCCTTATTATGCAAAGCAACAGTTGGAACAATATCTACATTCAAAACCTTTGAAATTTCATCTATATTTATTTTTATATTTTGCTTTTCAACCATGTCCATCATATTGAAAACAATTATTAATGGTTTTCCCATTTCCAAAATTTGAATCGGTAAAAAGAGGTTTCTTTCAAGATTGGTTGCATCTATAACCGATACAACAAGATCCGGATCTTCTTCAATAAGAAAATCCCTTGCAATTCTTTCATCAATGGAATATGCACTTAATCCGTAAATCCCCGGCAAATCCACTAATTCTATTTCATTGTTACTGAGAAAAAATTTTCCAACCTTCTTTTCAACAGTTGTACCCGACCAATTCCCGATTTTTTCTTTCGCTCCCGCTAATAAATTGAATATCGTAGTTTTACCCGAATTAGGGTGTCCAGCCAATGCTATTTTAAATTTTTTATCCGATTTATTTTCCATTATATTCTCCTTACAATAATATAATCCGCCTCATCTTTTCTTAAAGAGATATGTGAATTTTTTACAAAAATATCAAAGGGAGAACCCATGGGAGCAATTTTTTTTATTTTAATTTTTTCCCCCGTTAAAAATCCCATATCAAGCAATCTTCTTTTGATACTACCCGTTGCTATAATTTTCACAATTTCCGCCTTATCATTAACTTTTAATTCGCTAAGCTTAACAATACTATTTGAGCTTTCATTAAAGTTAGAATTTTTTTTATTTTTATCTTTGGTATACGACATGAACATTGAAATAAATTTATCAGATATTTCAGGGTAAATTTCTGTAAATTGCGTAAAATTTATTATTTTATTAATGGTTTCCTTACTTAAATAATGCTCAATGGAGCATGCATCTTTTTCTGCAATATCCGGTTTCAAATTCAGCAACTTAATAAAGAAATTCTTTAATAATTTATGTTTTTCATAGGTTTCCTTAGCAATTTCCAATCCTTTTTGCGTTAATTCAATGTACCCATACTTTTCATGGAGAATTAAATCTTCACTCACGAGCTTTTTCAATGCTTCAACAACGGAGCTTGCCTTAACATTCAATAATTTGGCAAGGTCTTTAACTCTGGGAACCTTGCCTTTTTCCATTATCATTAAAATACCTTCAAGATAGTCTTCCAATGCGGGACTTAAATAGCCACTCATAATACCTCCTAAATTTTAGGTTTACCTAATTTTATCATATAAACCTAACCTTGTCAAGTGTTTTTAAAAAAATTTTAAAAAAAAGATTTATTTCCAAAAAAGTTGGTAAATAGTACATCATGCTAAACAAGCATGAAACATTATTCAATTGAAGAAGGTTCAAAGGTTCCAAAGTGCTGAAGTCATTGTG
>CAYVPX010000152.1:0-3328 GCA_964453935.1 uncultured bacterium
TTCACTATATTTTATCTTTAAACATATGAAATTTTTATGCTTTTATCTTGACTTATTTTATTTTTTTTGTAAAATATAAATATGAAGAAGTTATTAAAAAAATATGATACACATAATTTGTTTGATCTATTGAATCATTCTGCGGACAATATTGTTTGGTCATTGAAGAATTTTCCTAATATTAGGCCCCGCATAAAATACGATAGGATCATTATTATGGGCATGGGAGGATCTGCAATTTCAGGTATTATTGCCAAGTCATTTTTAGAAAAAATACTACCAATACCAATTATTGTTCTTTCGCAGGATATCTTGCCAAAATTTAGTGAAGAAAAAACACTTTTAATTCCTATTTCATATTCAGGTGGTACAAAAGAAACAAAGAAAATGATCTCACAATGTAAACAATGCAGCATATTAGGTATATCAACTAATAAGAAACTTACTAAAAAAGTAATAACAATTCCCAAAGGTCTTCCGCCGCGGTTTGGCTTTTACTATCTTTTTTCAGCATTGCTTCTGCTAATCGGTAGAATATTCAATATTCCGCAGATTGAATTACATTTACGTTCTGCTGTTGAACTTATTAGGGAAAGACAGGAAGAATTTTCAAAAAAGGATTCTTTACCTTATGAAATGGCTAGCCAATTACAGATTAATCCCATATTGATATATGCACCTTCTATCTTAAAAGGTGTTGCATATAGGTGGAAAACGCAATTTAATGAGAATTCCAAACATTTTGCGTTCTATAATTATTTTCCCGAACTTTGTCATAATGAGATCGTTCCGTTTATCAATGGCAAGGAAGGATTTCATTTAATTTCACTGAGGAGTCGCGAAGAAACCGATATTGAAAAATTAGACAGTGATTTCTTTAAGCAATTTGTAGATTTTGAGATTGAATTTACATCTGAGAATTTTATTCAGGAAATACTTGAATTTGTCCTTTTGGGTGATTATGTTTCATTCTATTTAGCCCTTTTAAAAGGCGTTGATCCGTATGATATTGACCTGATAAACAAGCTCAAAGAAACATTAAATTCAAATGAAACAAATTGATATCCATGACGGATATATATACATACCGATTTCAATAGCGTCCGCTGCCACCTCTTTAATATTTACAGGGGAACAAAATAATATTTTATTCGACTGCGGTGACGGTACATTAACAGCTTTATTGAAGAAGCGAATACATAATATTAATGAAATATTTATTTCGCATGACCATATTGATCATATTGGCGGTTTGTTATCATTATTGGCATACCTAAAGATCCGAGGGATATTTCCCAAAATATACCATCCTAAGGATTCATTTGTTATAAAATTAATAAAAGAATATTTTGCATCAAGATATCATGAGCAATTTTTTGAGTTCAAGGAAATGATACCCGAAAAAAATCTGGAATTTTCATGGGGGAATGTTTTACCTCATAAAGCCAAGCATTTTTCAAGGAGTTATTTTCTCAATGCTCTTTGTTTTGAGATCAAGTTTCTTGGAAATTCTATTTTTTACAGTGGGGATACAGGTTCCTTTGAAGAATTGGGAAATTATATTAAAAATAAAGATGTTGCATTTATTGAAGCCACATTCACCGGGCATAAAAAGAGAATGGAAGAATTTCATTTGTCTATTATGAAAGCTAAAGAACTCGGGAAATTGGCAAATAGGTTTTTTTTAATACACAGGGAGGAAAAACATGACAAAAGCAGAAGGTAAATTATTTAGAATAGAACCCATAAAAGAGATCAATAAAAAATTTTTAGAAGCGTTTGAATATGATGGTAACGAAGAGATGGTAAAAATTGAATATCCTGAATTTTCAGCGGTTTGCCCTTTTTCGGGGTTACCGGATATTGGGAAGATTATTATTGAGTATATTCCTAAAAAATACTGCATTGAACTGAAATCACTAAAATATTATTTTATTTCATTTAGGAATGTAGGTGTATATCAGGAAAAAGCCACACATATTATATTCAATGATCTAAAAAAAATATTAAAACCAAAATATATAAAGATAACATTGATATACAATACCCGCGGTGGAATGGATGTTACAACTGTAATGGAAAGTCCAAAGTAAAAAAATATTATTGGAGGAATGCATGGAAATAAAGGTCGAAAAACCAAGTCAGGAAAAACTTGAAGAATTAGGCGTAAAAAATTGGCCTATTTGGGAAAAGGAGATTTCAGAATTTGACTGGTATTATTCTGATAAAGAGACCTGCTACCTTTTGGAAGGTGAGGTCATTGTCAAAACAGATGATGGTGAGGTTAAATTTGGTAAAGGAGATATGGTAGTTTTCCCCAAGGGTTTGTCCTGCACATGGAAGATAATTAAACCGGTAAAAAAACACTATAAATTCGGATGAAATGAAATACCCTGTTGATCTATCAAAAGATGATTTGAAATTAAAGGCGAAAGAAGCAAGGAAACATATCATTGAAATGATCTATCATGCTCGATCGGGACATCCCGGTGGCTCGCTCTCTGCAATTGATATCATATTAACACTTTATTATAATTTTATGAAACATGATCCCAAAAACCCTAAATGGAAATATAGAGATTATTTTATACTATCAAAGGGTCACGTTTGTCCCGCGTTGTATACGGCGCTGGCAATGACCGGGTATTTTCCGGTGGAAGAATTGAATACTTTTAGAAAATTGGGATCAAGATTACAGGGACATCCCCATATGCTAAAAACACCGGGAGTAGAAGTATCAAGTGGTTCATTGGGTCAGGGATTATCCGTTGCAAATGGTATCGCGCTTTCATTAAGATATGACAAAAAGGATAATCATGTTTATTGCATGGTAGGTGATGGCGAAATGGATGAGGGACAGATCTGGGAAGCAATCTCCACAGCAGCACATTATAAACTTGACAATTTAACCATGATTATAGATTTTAATGGCTTGCAAATTGATGGTAAGATAGATGAAGTTAAGAAAAAATCACCATTGAAAAATAAATTGGAAGCATTTGATTGGAATGTTATTGGAATAAATGGTCATAATTTTGAAAATATTATTGAAGGATTTAACAGGGCATTGAAATATAAGGGTAAACCAACAGCAATTATTGCAAAAACGGTAAAGGGAAAGGGCGTTTCATTCATGGAAAATAATCCTGCATGGCATGGCAAAGCCCCCAATGACGAAGAATTCAAAAAAGCAATGGAAGAGCTTGAAAGTGAGTAAAAAAAATAAAATAAGTATATGGCGTATATTCGTATATACGAATATACGAATATAGAAATATGATAGAGAGGTATTGATATGAATAGTAGGAAAATATTTTTAATTTCATTT
>CAYVPX010000152.1:3428-4565 GCA_964453935.1 uncultured bacterium
AAAATAATCCGATTTATACCATAAAAAATATTAAAACATTTGTTAATTATAAAGAAGTCCAAACAGAATTTAAAGAAGCAAAAGATAATCCTGAATTAAAAAATATACACTATCCTGCAGCCTATGTCTGGAAAGTTAAATTTAAAAAAGATGAAACAAAAGTTATTAGAAATATTTATAGGTTCGGCGGAGGTAGCGATTCTATGGGTGGAATGTATCTTACTTATATATTAAAAACCGGAGCATTATGGAAGGGAAATATTGGAAAAGCTACAATTATTATGAAAGATTTAGGTATAAACTTTGATATTTTAAAAAAATATGGAGCAATCTATCCTTCAATCGAACCAAAAGGATATAAAATTGAAAATGGTAATATTATTTGGAAATTATATGATTTCGAACCAGAACAGGATATTAATGTTTATTGGAATGCTTCCTATTATTCTTCTCTTGAAAATGGTATTCAAATGTTGAAAAAAGAATATATAAGTGATGATGAAATTGCAGAATTTTTATATCCAATAGATTCTCATTATTATTTTGGAGATAAGGTTCTTTCACAAATTGCACTTAAATTGGTTAATAGAACTACTAAAAATTTCCCAAAATATAAATATTTAATTGGAATTTATAATGTATTAGAAGATTACAAAGCAGTTTCGGATATTTGTTATCGTTATTTTAATAAAGTTGAAAAAGGAGAATTAAAGTATAATTCCTTATTTACTCTAAAAATTGCAGAAGATTTATCAGAAAAATATTTAGTTATGTAATCTTTTGTGAAAGAAGCTTGATTTGTTAATTTGTACTACTGAACTCAAAAATAATCTCTTCTTCCTTGTTATACTGGAATCTTGGCAAGGAATAAGAAAAATGAAAATGATCTATTTTATGGTAACGGTATATTTGATATCATATCATTTAAAACTTCTAATGATGTGGTTATAAAATGCCTCAAAATTATATGTATTTTATAAAATAGGCCTTCTAAATTTAATTTTTGACCCTCCAAAAAAAATATTTTTCTTGTTTTGTCCCCCCAAATTTGTAAAATCTGATCTTGACTTGAAATAGAAAGAATCCCGATTGGCAAACTCTTTTCTGCAATCTAATTAATGATCTTGTATCATCACA
>CAYVPX010000153.1:0-4497 GCA_964453935.1 uncultured bacterium
ATTTAATGCCGGAGACGGGACTTGAACCCGTACGAGCAATTATGCTCACTAGGCCCTCAACCTAGCGCGTCTGCCATTTCCGCCACCCCGGCACTATTTTTTTGAATTATTTTGAACCAGTCTTTGATTTCGTACTGTTTGTTGTATTTGTTTGTTGTGTTTGAGTTGATGTGGTTTGTGTCTTATTTTCCGTACTACCTTTTTGTTTTGTTGTATTTACTTTATTCTTTGCAGGTACGGGCAATTTTGGTTCTGTTGAAATCGGTTGTGTTTGTTCAACTTTTTTAGGAGCTTTCTGGCTCTTCATTATGGAATTACTTTTAGTATAGTTACCTTTTGACATCACAGCTAAGATAATTGAAAGAATAAAAAATAATGTTCCGAGAACAATAGTTGTTCTATTCAAAAGTTTATTTGCACCAGAGGCACTAAAAAATTGTTCACTTCCGCCACCACCGCCGAATAAACTGGATAATGAACCGCCTTTTCCACTTTGCATAAGCACAACAATAATTAAGGTTATACAAACGATCACATATAATACCAATAGAAATGTTAACATAATTAATCCTCCCTTATAATTCTTGTTATTTGAGCAAATGTTTCAGGTATTAAACTTGCTCCGCCAACAAGAAATCCATCTATATCCTGCATTTTTATTAATGATTTTGCATTTTTAGGTTTAACGCTGCCGCCATAAAGTATTGTAATATTTTCACCGCTGCCCGATTGAATATCGTTTAATGTTTTTCTAATAAAACCATGGGCTTCTTGTGCTATTTCCGGAGTTGCAGTTTCACCTGTACCTATTGCCCAAACCGGCTCATAAGCAATTATAATTTTTTCAATATCATCAATATTCTTCAATCCGGATTGAAGTTGATCCCTTAATACATCAAATGTCTTTTTTGATTTACGTTCTTCTAATGTTTCACCTATACAATACACGGGATTAAGATTATTTTGAAAAACACTTATCAATTTTTTATTTAACAGATCATTTTGCTCTTCAAAGATATGTCTCCTTTCGGAATGTCCTATTATAACATATTTACAACCCATGTCTCTCAACATACCAGGTGATATTTCTCCCGTAAATGCTCCTTTTTCTTCATAATGAACATTCTGTCCACCATATAGTATTGCGTTCTGCTCTTTAAAAAGATAAAGATACACTGACGGTGGAAAAATAATATTTTTTACACCAGATATGTCTTTAACCAAATGTGGAAAATCCCTTATAAAATCAATTATTGATAGTGAATTAAGATTCATTTTCCAATTACCCGCTACGATCATTTCTCTCATTTTTTACTCCAATGCCTTTAATCCCGGTAATTCTTTACCGGATAACAACTCTAATGATGCCCCGCCGCCTGTAGAAATATGAGAAATTTTATCTTCCATTCCAAATTTTTTAATACTAGATGCAGAATCACCTCCACCTACGATGGAAATGGCTCCACTATTAGCAATGGCGGTTACAATTTCTTTTGTCCCTTTTGCATATCTATCATCTTCAAAAATACCCATTGGACCATTGAATACAACTGTTTTTGAAGTATTGATTATTTCCCGAAATTCTTCAATTGTTTTATTTCCAATATCAACGCCGATATCATCATGTGCAAGCTCATTAATGTTTTTTTCTTTTATATATGTAGGGTTTTCTATATTATCCACTACAATGGTATCCTTTGGCAATACTATTTTACTTTTCCCTTTTGCTAAGATATCCTTTGCAATATCAATTTTATCGTGTTCAAAAAGTGATTTCCCTATCATATTGCCCTGAACTCCTAAAAAAGTAAACATCATACCACCGCCAATTAATATATGGTCTGCCTTGTCTATCATTTTTTTTATGAGATCTATTTTATCACCAACCTTAGCACCGCCTATAATAATTGTATATGGTCTTTTTGGATGTTCCAGCTTATGCTGTAAATAGTTCAATTCTTTCTCTATTAAGAAACCATAACCCTTTTTATGTAAGCTAAATAATTTTGGAACACCATAAACCGACGCATGCTTTCTATGAACAACACCAAATGCATCATTCACATAAAAATCACCTAAAATTGCCAGCTTCCTTACAAATTCAAAATCATTATCTTTTTCACCCATATAAAATCTTAAATTTTCTAATAATAAGATTGTACCATTGTCAATATTTTTTATTTTTACAACAAGATCATCTTCTAAAATATTTTCACAAAATGAAACCTGATTAGGGAAATATTCCATTAGCTTCTCATAAATCGGCTTTAATGAATATTTCTTTTCATAACCTATACCGGCTGGTCTTCCCAAATGGGCCATAATGATCAATTTAACCTTTTTATCCAAAAGATACTTTATTGTTGGCAGAGTTGCATCTATACGTCTTGTATCCGTAATCTTTCCATCATGCATGGGCACATTGAAATCAAGCCGAAGTAAAACCCTGTTTCCTTCTTTAAGTGGCAAATTTGTCATACTTTGCATATGGTATTATTCTTTTTCACCTATGAACTGTACAAGATCTGCAACACGGCACGCATATCCCCACTCATTGTCATACCATGATATTACCTTTACAACATTACCATTGACCTTTGTTAAAAACGGATCAAACATAGAGGAATGTGAATCACCCATAAGGTCTACAGAAACAAGTTGGTCGGTCAAGTATTCTAAAATACCCTTTAATTTCCCGTCAGCATATTTTTTCATAGCCGCATTTACCTCTTCAATACTCGTTTCTCTTTTAATATTCACTTGAAGATCTACCAAGGAAACATCAGGGGTGGGAACACGAATTGACCAGCCGTCCAATTTTCCATCCAACTCCGGAATAACCAGACCTATTGCTGCCGCTGCGCCTGTTGTTGTTGGTATAATAGACATTGCTGCTGCCCGTGCTCTTCTAAGATCTTTATGTGGAAGATCAAGAATTTTTTGATCGGTGGTATAAGAATGAATCGTTGACATAAACCCTTTTTCAATACCGAATTCTTCATTAAGTACATATGCAATGGGTGCCAAACAATTTGTCGTACAGGATGCATTTGAAATTATAAAATCTTTTTGCGGATCGTATTTGTATTCATTAACACCTAAAACGATAGTAATATCGGCACCTTTGTCCCCTTTTGCCGGGGCGGACAGGATAACTCTTTTTGCCCCTGCCTTAATGTGCATTGATGCTTTTTCATATGTTCGGAATAAACCTGTTGATTCTACAACATAATCAATCCCAAGCTCTTTCCATGGAAGGTTCTCTGGATTTCTCTCGCTGTAAATTTTGATCTTTTTACCGTCAACGATAATATTATCACCTTTAACTTCAACAGGTAATTGAAATTTTTTATGAACACTATCATATTTTAATAAATGTGCCAATGTTTTTGCATCTGTTATATCATTTATTGCTGCGATCTCAATATCATTGAATTTGTCTTCAAGAAATATTCTTCTAAAAACAAGTCTTCCAATTCTGCCAAAACCATTTATTGCTAAGCGCATTTGTAACTCCTTTTACTTAAATAATAATGTAACTCCCAATATCTGAACATTACCTAAATCACCATAAGGAACATAGGAATAATCAAAATCAAGATTAAGAATATCAACTTTTTTCCCTGTCAATTTTGTTTTTCTGAACATATAGTTAAGCCCAAAACCAAAACCGAGGCCACCTTGATCAACATTTGTATATCCAACCCTAAGTGGAATGAGATTAAATAATTTATATTCTACTCCCGCTGAATAATTGAATTTATTTTTTGTTGCCATATTTCCTTGAAAGAAAACCGATAAGTCTTTAATTGGTTCATAGCTGCCGCCAAAGAGAATATTTAAAGGTAATTTTTCCAGTTTTGCTTTATAGTCTGTACCTTCGGCAAATGTTCGGTAATCATTATTAAAGGTTAACCCATTTCCAAAATTTTGAACTGAGAACCCGAAACCGCCTTTATTCAATTTATATGCAACACCAAAATCAACAAGAAATGTATTTGAAATAACATTCGCTATTTCTTCCTTATAGAATTTCCCTGAAAGACCTATGCTTAAATGTCCGAATAATCTACTATAATTTACAAATAATAAATTATCACTTACATCATATTGATCATTGGATGTTTCGGGGTTCGACCATGTGTATACCGGAATTGGGTCAGTATAGAAAACATTAACACCAACACCGATACTATTATTCCTACTAAATGGTATCGTAAATGAAAAATACTCCATTTTACTGTCGAATATATATTTCGTTTGCCCCAAAGAAATGGATGCCGCACTAAAAAATGACGAATTGGCGGGATTATAAAAAACCGAAATTGGATCTTTATAGTATCCTATCATTGAATTTCCCAATGAATAAGCCTTTGGTCCGGTTGGCATCAGCAAAAATTCACCTGAAATGACACCATTATCCCCGGCTTGTATGGAGATCATGGTTATCAAAACGAAGAAAATAGCTATAAACTTTTTCATATCTTTCTCCTACCT
>CAYVPX010000154.1:0-4419 GCA_964453935.1 uncultured bacterium
TGTTCCGTTCTGTTGAACGGTAAAAGCGTAAGATCGTGCATTATCTTTGCCGTTGAGGTTGACGGTCAAGAGATCGTTACCTTTGAAGGATTACAAAAGGACGGCATGACAGATCTGCAAAAATCATTTTTGGAACATAATTCCTTTCAATGCGGTTTCTGTACATCGGGTGTAACTATTACTACAACAGAATTTCTTAAAAAGAACCCAAAACCCACGGTAAGTGAAATAAAAGAAGCATTGGCAGGAAATCTGTGCAGATGTACGGGTTATTCTTCTATCGTGGATGCAATTTATGATTATACCAAGAAAAAAGGTGAGTAAGATGAAAGATTATAAATATGTTGGGAAAAAATCCGTAAGAATTGACGGCAAAGCAAAGGTTACAGGGGCAGCAAAATATACTGATGATCTTGAATTCGGACCCAATCTTTTACATATTGCAGTTCTTTCCAGTCCACATGCCCATGCGAAGATATTGAATATAGATACATCAGAAGCCGAAAAGATTCCCGGGGTTAAGGCGGTGATCTCAGGTAAAGATTTTCCCGAAAAATTCGGACTTTATTTAAAGGATCATTCCATATTTCCAAATGATAGGGTAAGATATGTTGGAGAACAGGTTGCCGCAGTCGTTGCTACTACGAAAGAAATTGCCAAAATGGCAGTAAAAAAGATCAAGGTTGAATATGAAATACTTCCTAATATACAAAACGCTTTGGAGTCAATAAAACCCGATGCTGTATTGATACATCCCGATTTGGGGAATTATGAAGTGGTTCCATGGTTATATCCGCAACCCGGGACGAATATCGGACATGTTAGAAAGATCAGAAAAGGGGACATTGAGAAGGCATTTGAGGAAGCTGATTTTATTTTGGAGGATCAATACCATGTTCCTCATGTTGTCCATGCACCAATGGAAAACCATATTGCAGTTGCATTGTTTGATTATGAAGGGCGTCTCACCATGTGGAATTCAACCCAATCACCCCATACGCAAAGAAATATATTGGCAAACAGTTTAGGAATACCTCATAAAGATGTTAGAATCATTGCACCTTATGTCGGCGGTGGATTCGGTGGTAAAGCGGGAATTTCAATGGAGGTAATTGCGGCAGTTGCGGCAATGAAGGTTTCGGGCCGACCTGTAAAACTTGCTTGGAGCAGAAAAGAGGAATTTGAGAACTCATCGCAAAGGCAGGAACTTTTTGCTAAGGTAAAAATGGGTGTGAAAAATGATGGAACAATTATTGCGTTGAAGCATGAACTCTTCTGGGATGTTGGTGCATCAGCAGAATACGGTTCGAATGTTGTAAATGCCACGGGATTTTCAGCAATTGGACCTTATAATATTCCAAATGTTCATATAGATTCCTACGCAATTTATACCAATAGACCGCCATGCGGTGCATATAGGGGTTTTGGTTATTCGGAATTTCATTTCGGATTGGAAAGCCATATTGACCGTATTGCAAAGAAATTGAACATAGACCCAGTGGAGTTTAGAAAGAAAAATGCCATAAAAGAAGGCGATAAGGTTGCTTACGGTGTTGAGATGGGTCCCACCGGTTTACAGGAATGCATTGAAAAAGTTGCAGAAAAGATCGAAATGGGAAAAGAAGTGAAATCTGAAGATCCTGATAAGATCATTGCAAAGGGCTTTGCTTGTGCATGGAAAGCGCCTGCAATGCCACCAAATGAATCGAGTGCTGCATTTATAAAGTTCAATGAAGATGGCAGTATAAATATTCTTGTTTCGGGTATGGAGCTAGGCCAGGGTTATCTTACAAGTATGGCAAAGATCGCAGCGGAAGTACTTTCAATCCCACTTGAAAAGATCAGGGTAGAACATCCAGATACCGATAGGAATCCTTATGAATGGCAAACTGTTGCAAGTCATACAACATGGAGCAGTGGAAATGCTGTAAAAAAAGCGGCAATTGAAGCCAAGGAAAGGATCATTGAAACGGTTTCCAGGGCATTGAACTATGAAAAGAAAACACTTTATTTGGAAGATGAAAAGGTAAAATGTACTAAAGATGAGAAATTTGAATTGCCATTAAAGGATTTTGTTATAAACGGTATTCAAATGAAAGACGGAACATTCAGAGGCGGTCCGATTCTGGGGACAGGTATTTTCATGCCGGAATTTACATCGGCAATGGTGGATCCCGAAACAGGGCAGGGAGGACATCCCAATGTTCATTATACAACAGGCGCCGGTGCTGTGGAAATTGAGATAGATAAAAGAACGGGTCGGGTAAGGGTATTAAAAATGGCAGAAGCATTTGACGGCGGAAAGATACTCAATCCCGACCTTGCAAAAGGGCAAATAATAGGTGGTTTTATGCAGGGACTCGGAACTGCACTTTGGGAAGAGGTGAAATTTGATGAGAATGGAAAAATATTGAATCCTAATTTTACCGATTATAAGATCCCTACCACACTTGAAGTTCCGGAGGAAATGTATCCGATCTTTGTCGAGGTAGCACAACCTGACGGTCCTTTCGGTGCTAGAGGAATAGGGGAGCATACTATGATCCCAGTCATGCCTGCTGTTGGGAACGCCATAGCAAATGGTTTGGGTATTAGATTGACGGAAGTTCCATTTACACCGGAAAAGATTCTTAAAGCATTGGAAGAGAAAGAAAATAGTAAAAATTGAGGTTAGAGGCTATATAGACCCTCTGGACTGTTTTTAATATGTCACTTGCACATTTAGCCAAATACGAAAGTGAAAAAAAGAAATCACAAAAATTTTACTTGAATTAAATTACAAAATACTTTACTCACTTATTTTCATCAGTGGCTTTCTTTTCTTTCTTTCTGTCGTATTTCTTTTTATCTTTGAATGTTTTTGATGGGGGAACAGGTCCGATAACTTCTCGTGCACCTTTTTTAATGTTTTTCGCCAGTTCCTTTTTCTTATTAATTCTCTTCTTCTTGTTTTTCTTTTTTCTTTTACTTTTAATTTTCTTTTTATTCATAATTTTTCCACCATAAAAACAATCATAATGTAAATAGGGTATTCCCCCTCATATTCTCTATTGTTTATACTACTTTTCCGAATTTTTGTCAAGGGGACGGTGATATTAAAAAATTCAAAATTAATGGTTAAAAATTTGCAAAAAACTAAAAAAGAGTTATAATAAATTGTGGAAAATATTGAAGAATCAATGAAACTATCAAGGAGATATGTAAAAAATGAATAAAAAAGAATTTGAATTTATTTTACAATCCGGAGAAGGTTATTTTGTAGAGTTTAAAGAAAATATTGATAAAACATTAGTAAAACAAATCGTGGCTTTTTCCAATTCTCAAGGAGGTAAAATTTTTATCGGAATCACAGATAAGGGACAGATAAAAGGCATCAAAATCACAAACAAAATTAAATCACAAATTCAAGATCTAGCAAGAAACTGTGATCCTTCGATTGTAGTAAATATTTCCTCTTACAAGGGCGAAATATTAATTATTGAGGTTTCAGAAGGCAATAAGAAACCTTATTCTTGCTCACATGGATTTTTTGTAAGAATAGGTGCGAATTCACAAAAACTTTCAAGGGATGAAATAAAATGGTTCTTTCAAAAAGAGGGAGGAATTGTATTTGATGAAAAATTTATTGATTTTAATTTTAAATATTTTTCATACGAGGCATATAATAAATTTTTGAAAAAGGCAAAAATTGACATCAATCCGGATTATAAGCAGTTATTGACAAATCTTGGATTTTTTAGAAACAACAAATTGAATTATTCAGGAATTTTATTGTTTTCAAAGGATATAACAAAATATTTAAGAAATGCTACAATTCAATGCGTGTTATATCAGGGAACGAGCAGTACAATAATTGATAAAAAAGAATTTTCAAGTGATTTACTCAGTAATTTTGAGGATGCTATAAAATATATCAAAAGCAAATTAAATACTGAATATGTAATAAAAAGCCTCTATAGAAAAGAATATTTGGAATTGCCGGAAGAAGCAATACGCGAGGCATTAATTAACTCAATTGTTCATAGGGATTATTTTTCTACTGCTCCAATATTAGTTAATATTAATCAAAAAAGCGTTGAATTTCTTAATCCCGTTATTATGGATTTATCGCTGACTATTGAAGATTTGATAAAAGGCAGTTATCCGCGGAATATATTTTTATTCAGTAATCTGGAGCGTATTGATCTGGTTGAAAAAGCAGGTTCAGGATTTTTAAGAATAAGAAAGGCGATGGAAAAGTATAAACTGCCTATGGTTGATATAGATTTCTCAAAAAGGTTGTTTACAGTGACTTTTGGAAGACCTGATTTGCAGTTAAATAGTTACAGGAGAAGGGTTATTGAGGGTAAAGGTTTTGAGTATGTAGAAAATGTCCCTGAAAATGTCCCTGAAAATGTCCCTGAAAATGTCCCTGAAAAT
>CAYVPX010000155.1:0-4374 GCA_964453935.1 uncultured bacterium
TTCTGAATTTATCTGCTAACCAAAGCCATGAAACGGTGATACCGCTGACACATCCCACGGCGATCCAAACCGACGAAAGACCCGCTGTAAAAGCAAAACCGGTGAGACCGAGAACCAGCCAGGCGGATTCACCTGTTGCTCTTTCTGATAAAGCTAATGCCCACCCGGGAATCTTTTTGGCACCGAGTAAAAAACCTTCTTGTGTCATCTTTTTCCTTGCAAAATAAAGACCAATACCCAGAATGAATGTTAAATAAAGAATAAATTCGATTGTTATTACTCCATTTACCATAATGCCTCCTATTTTTCTTTTTTAATTATACCATATTAAAAAAAAATTGTAAAGTTTATTTTTAACATCCCCCTATTAAAAACTTGATTTTTAGGTATAAAATATGTTATAATAAGAAAATGGAGTAAAGCGTATGAAATTATCCATAAATATAGATCATGTTGCCACAATTCGAGAACAGCGTAAAGAGGGTTTTCCTGAGCCATTTTTCGCTGCTGTACTTGCTGAAAAAGCAGGGGTTGATGGCATAACAATTCATCTACGAGAGGATCGCAGGCACACCAATGACGAAGATGTTAGAATATTAAAATCAATATCTAAAAGATTAAATTTGGAGATGTCCCTTAACGATGAAATAATAAAAATTGCAAAAAAGACAAGACCCGATCAGGTAACATTAGTTCCGGAAAAACGGCAAGAGCTTACAACAGAGGGTGGTTTGGACATTATTAAGTATAAAAATAAACTAAATAAAGTTATTCCCGATTTCAAAAAATTAAAAATAGAAGTAAGCTTATTTGTTGAACCAAGTAAAAAAATGATAGAGATGTCAAAAGAACTTGGTGCTGATATTGTTGAACTACATACGGGTATATATGCCAATGCATACTTATCAAAAGACAAGAATCGTATACAAAAGGAGATACAGCGTATAAATGATAGTGTAATTTATGCCCATTCTCTTGGTTTACGTATTCATATTGGTCATGGTTTAACATTAGATAATATTAAACCATTTGCAAAAAATACACTTATCGAGGAAGCGAGTATTGGTCACTTTCTTATAGGTTTGGCAATATATGAAGGGCTGGAAAATGCCATAAAAAAAATGAGGGAGATATTATGAAAAACATCTTAGTTTCCGGAGGTGCCGGTTTTATCGGATCACACCTTGTTGATCAATTAATTGAAATGGGAAAGAATGTCATTATTATTGATAACCTTTCCACTGGATTAAAGGAAAATATTAACAAAAGTGCAATATTTTACAAGAGGGATATTAGAGCATTGAATTTAAAACAGATCTTTCAAAATCATGAGATCGACACGGTTTTTCACTTTGCCGCACAAATTGATGTGAGAAAATCCTTAAATGAAATTGAATATGAAATCGATGTGAATGTTAAGGGAAGTGTTAATCTAATTGTAAATGCTGCTAAATATGGTGTTCAGGAATTCTATTTTACATCAACGGGTGGTGCATTATACGGTGATAACAATGTTCTACCTGCAACGGAAGAAACGGAGGTAATGCCGGATTCACCTTATGCTATTGATAAATTTACCATTGAAAAATATCTTGAAAGTTTTAAAAGATTATATGGATTTAAAATATTTATTTTCAGATTAGCAAATGTTTACGGACCCAGACAGAATTCCCAAAGTGAGGCTGGCGTCATTGGTATTTTTTCCACTCGAATGCTTAAAAATAAAAAAGTTCTTGTTTACGGTGATGGCAAACAAACAAGGGATTTCGTTTATGTTAAAGATGTTATTGATGCAATGATGACAATATACAATAAAAAGGTTGAAGGGATCTTTAATGTGGGGACATCTGAAGAAACTGATGTATTAACACTTTTCGAAATACTCAAAGAAGAGATTGGATATAAGCGTGAACCAATTTTTCTTGAAATGAGACCAGGTGAACTTTTGAGAAGTGCTTTATCCTACAATAAAATAAAAAAAGCAGTGGGATGGAAGCCGAAAACGCCCATCAAAATGGGTTTGAAAAAAACAGCAACGTGGTATAAAGAGAATTATAGATGAGCATTGTTGTTCAGAAATACGGCGGATCAATTTTACATGATTTCAAAGATCTACAAAGAGTTGCCGATAATATCATTGGAACATTAAAAAGAGGTAACTCTGTTGTAGCCGTAGTTTCTGCACTGAAAGGAGAAACTGATCAACTTATTAATTATGCTTTTGAAGTGAATAAAAAACCCGATGAAAGAGAACTTGATATGCTGATATCCACGGGGGAACAGAAAACAGGTGCTCTACTTTCATTGATATTACAGGGAAAAAATATTCCAGCCATTTCATTTACCGGACATCAGATTGGAATAATAACAGACTCCGTATATGGTAATGCAAATATTTTAAAGATCAATTCTGAGATATTAAAAAATGAGATAAATCTCGGCAAGGTGATTATTATTGCCGGATTTCAAGGAATAAATCAATTAGAAGAAATAACCACGCTTGGAAGAGGTGGTAGTGATCTAACCGCTGTGGCAATAGGCGTTACATTGAAAGCAGATATTGTAGAATTTTATAAAGACATTGGACAATTATACACGAAAAATCCTAAATGGGGGAATGGCAAGGCAATAAAAAAAATAGATTACAGTTCTCTTCTTGAGCTATCAAAAGGAGATTTCAAGATTATTTCTTTGAAAGCGGTAGAAACGGCAAAAAAATATAATTTGACCATAGTTATCAGATCTTTTGATAATGATAAAAAAACACTTATTGTTAATGAAGATTTTGCCTTTCAGGATGAAAAATATCTTGGTGTAACAAATAAAGAAAATGAATATCAAATACTTGTAAAAAATATTAAAAAGCCGCAATTATTAAAATTATTGAAAGGGAATTTTAATGTTAATTATCTGGATAGAATAAATTTTGATAAGAAGCAAAATTTCCTACTTACATTTAATAAAAAAAATAGTAAAAAAATGGAAGGTATATTGAAAAAGAATGGGGTTGAACATGAAATTAAGGGACCTTTCAATAGAATCATCATCTCCGGTTGGGGATTTTCATCTTTTGAAGGATTTTATCAAAAGATCTATAGTATCTTAAATTTAAAAAATATTGACTTCTATGATGTGCATTTTTCTCATTATTCTGTATCTTTATTAATGAAAGCAGCTTATGAAAAAGCTCTTATTGAAGCAATAGATAGGATTAATAATGGTTAAAATAGATTTCTTTCGTTCCTCAAAAGTAAATGTGAAGCCTGGAGACAAGATTATTATTTCGGGGCTTATTTCCAGTGATGTTGATAGCAGCTTTGTTGTTAAACTCCACATTGTAGGAACAAATATAAAAAAACAAACAATGATCATTGATGAAAAAAATAAAACAGTGGTTTTAAGAAAAGATAAATCCCAAAAGATTTCTTGGAACATTGATATTCCCGACAATTTTAAAATAAGGTATAATTTTATCGGATATGTTCAATGGATATCCAAGGAAACGAAAGAGGTAGGAATACTATCATCCTATCTTTTTTCCGCCGGATCAACCTATGATATTGAAGTGGTAAAAGAAAAAATGATCTTTGAGGAAAATGAACTCGCGGGGCTGGCAATCCATGCAATTAATAGGGAAATAAACCCAATTGATCTCAAAATTCCCGTTGAAATAAAAAGAAAAGATACCACCATTTTTAAAGAGATTTACCAAGTAATATTAAATTATGAAGAAATCCTGGAAATTGATTTTTCTCATAAGATAGCTCCTGATCAAGATGTAACTTTAACATATTCACTGGAGGCAGAGGACACCAAAATATACGATAGTAAAGAAATAAATATTTTTCCCGATTATACACCTAATTTCATAAAATATATCGTTGAAGTTGAAGATAATATTCCTATTGAAGAGGAAAATGAACTTTCTTTATACCTTAGAAGGGACGAAAAGATCATTAAACAAAAGAAATATTTTGATATGAGCATTTCTCTTATTGACAATGAAAAATACCTATTTTCTTTAAACAATGTCGTGATCTTTGGATTGAACTGGAATGACAATATTAGTGAAAATCCGCTTATTTATGATAGTTTCAAGGATTTCTTGTTCTCCTATCTTTTTATGAATCTTTTTAAAAGTGATTTTAAGAAACAAATTGAGATTTGGGAAATGAACAATGCCCTTGCACAGTTCTTATTCAACTCTGTGAATGAAAATACTAAGCTTAAAAATAAAATAAAAAAACTGGAAATTTACTGCTCGGATATTATAAGCATTTATGAACATGTAATGAAAAGAGATTATATTTCTAATATGCAATTTAAAAACCTTATCGGATTGAAAAAAAGATTTTATAAATATTATATTGCCTA
>CAYVPX010000156.1:0-4342 GCA_964453935.1 uncultured bacterium
AAAAATATTAATAAAAAATAATAAATTTACTTGAAAAAAAAAATACAAAGAAGTATAATACAGCATTATTTATTAGGAGTAAATATGGAAGATCTAAAAAGAACTCCGCTTTTTGAAGTTCATAAAAAAATGGGTGGTAATCTTGTCCCTTTTGCAGGTTGGGAAATGCCGGTATGGTATACCTCAATCAAAGAAGAACATAATGCAGTTAGAGAAAGAGCCGGACTTTTCGATGTATCGCATATGGGAGAAGTTCTCGTTTTAGGTCCCGATGCAGTAAAATTTGCAGATCATCTAATTACCAATTCCGTTTCAAAATTGGAATTTAAGCAGGTTTGTTATTCACCCATGTGTAATGAGCATGGTGGAGTTGTTGATGATCTTCTTGCCTATAAATTCAGTGATTCAAAGGTTATTCTTGTCGTAAATGCTTCAAATAGCGATAAAGATTATAATTGGATTGTTTCTCAAAAAGATAATTATAATATTGAGCTTACCAATATTTCACCTGAAATGTGTCAATTAGCGCTTCAGGGACCTAAAGCAGAAGAGATATTGCAAAAACTTACAGATTTTGATCTCAGTAAAATAAGGTTTTTCCATTTTGAAGAGATTCAATTTAAAAATAAAGTTTCCGCAATTGTTTCACGTACAGGTTATACAGGTGAAGACGGTTTTGAGATATATTTTTCAAATCAAGTTCCCGGTACAATGTGGAATGCGATCCTTGAAGCAGGAAAAGATGAGGGTATTCAACCCATTGGTCTTGGTGCAAGGGATACACTGCGATTTGAAGCAAAATTAATGCTTTATGGAAATGAACTATCAGATGATATCACACCTTTGGAAGCAGGGCTTAAATGGGCAATAGATTTTGATGAGGATTTTATTGGAAAAGAACCACTTTTAAAAGAGAAGGAAGAGGGTCTTAAAAGATATTTGGTTGGTTTTGAAATGAATAAAGCTGCTATTCCCCGCCATGGGAATAAGATCGTTGATGGTGATAAAGAGATCGGTTGGGTTACAAGTGGTGCACCTGCTCCTTATTTGAAAAAGTTCTTAGGATTGGGATATGTCCCCTATGAAATGAGGAAAAGAGGGAATATTATAACAATAAATATTCGGGGAAGAAAGGTTGAAGCTACCATAGTTAAGACACCGTTCTATAAAAAACAATATAAAAAATAGGAGGATCGTATGAAATATACTAAAACCCATGAATGGATAGAAAAAGTTGGCGATACGTACAAAGTAGGTATTTCCGATTATGCACAGAGTACGATGAATGACATTGTCTATGTGGAATCAGAGGATGAGAATGCTATGGTTAAAAAGGGAGAAAGATTGGGTACATTGGAATCAGTAAAAGCCGCAGAAGATTTTTTTGCTCCTGTTGATGTTAAGGTCATTTCTTTTAATGATGTCTTGTCGAGTGCTCCCGAAACCATTAATAAAGCAGCGGAAACAGATGGTTGGATCGTTGAAGTTGAGGTTCCTAATGAAGAGCAATTGAACGAATTAATGGACGAATCACAATACAAGGAGTTCTTGTCAACCCTGGAGTAAATAATGAAATATACCCAACTTAGTCAAGAAGATATTAAGGAAATGTTGTCTATAATAGGAATTTCTAATGTGGATGAACTATTTAAAGATATACCTGTAAACAAGGAATATACCTACAAGTATCTGCAAGAAAAGGGTTTAAGTGAGATAGAACTTAGAGAACTTTTTTCAAATTATGCAAAATTAGATAGTGATGTTCTTGATTTTAAAAGTTTTTTAGGTGGTGGTTTTTATCAGCATTATATCCCTTCCATAGTTTACACGATTCTATCAAGAGGTGAGTTTTACACTGCATACACTCCTTATCAACCTGAGGTTTCCCAAGGGTCATTACAAATGATCTTTGAATTCCAAAGCATGATCTCAGAGATAACAGGGTTACCTGTAAGCAATGCTTCAATGTATGATGGCGCTACTGCATTTGCCGAAGCATTCTTAATGGCTTATAGATTATTCAGAGGTAAAAAAAATAAATTTTTATACGCAGATAGTGTAAATCCAATATATAAAAATGTTCTGAAAACATATATGCAATTTAATCCTGATTTTCAATTGGAAGAGATCCCTACAATAGATGGGAAACTTGATATTGAATATTTGAAGGGTCATATTGATGAAAATACTGCCGGTGTCGGTATATCATATCCTAATTTTTACGGACAGATCGAAGATCTTGAAGAAATAGTAAAGATCATTCATAATAATAAGAGCATTGCTGTTGCCACCTATTATCCAATAGTTTCATCGGTTCTAAAAACACCCGGAGAACTTGGTTTTGATATTGTTGTAGGTAATGGTCAATCACTTGGTAATCCCATCTATTTTTCAGGTCCTACATTTGGATTTTTCTCAACGAAATTGGAATATGTTAGGCAGATGCCCGGAAGATTAATATCGCAAACTGTTGATGCAGATGGCAAAAGAGGATTTGTAATGACTTTGCAAACAAGAGAACAGCATATTAGAAGAGAAAAAGCTACATCAAACATCTGTTCAAATCAAACCTTGAACACACTTGCAGCAGCGGTATATCTTAGTTTTGTGGGAAAGAAGGGATTTAGAAAATTGGGGAATAGGATACTTGAACTTACCGCTTATGCCGTTGAAGCATTTGAAAAGGCAGGATTCAGGGTAAAATTCCATAAGGAAAGGATATTCAACGAATTCGTTCTTGATATTGATAATAGCCAAGAGATCGTGAAGAAATGTCTTGATAAAAAGATCATCCCTGGAATTTCTCTTGAAAAATTAACAGATGAAAAAGGATTACTTATTGCAATTACGGAAATGAACTCCACCAGTGATATTGACGCCCTCGTCAAGGCGATTAAGGAGTAAAAAATGGAAAGTTTAATATTTGAAATGTCAACAGATGGTTTTGAAAATATTTTTTTACCTGAGGAAGATCTGAATATTAAGATAAATATTGATGAGAAATTCTTAAAAAGTGAATTGCTTGAACTTCCTGAGGTGGGTGAACTTGATATTATCAGGCATTTTACACGTTTGTCTCAGCTGAATTATTCAGTGGATACCAATTTTTATCCTCTTGGTTCATGTACAATGAAGTATAACCCAAAGATCAATGAAGAGATTGCATCATATAGTGGTTTTAAGGATCTTCATCCTTATATGCCGGAAGATTATGTACAGGGTATTTTAAAGGCAATGTATGATCTGCAAAATTATCTCATCGATATAAGCGGATTATCTGCTGTTACACTTTTACCTTCTGCCGGAGCTCATGGAGAGTTAACCGGTAATTTCATCATTGCAAAATATTTTAAAGTAAAAGGCGAAGACCAGAGAAAGATAATGCTCATCCCCGATTCAGCACATGGAACAAATCCTGCTTCTTCTCATATGGCTGGATTTAAGCCGGTACAAATTACCTCCGATGAAAACGGTTATATTGATATTGAACAGATAAAGCCGTATTTGAATGATGAATTAGCGGGAATAATGATCACACAGCCCAATACTTTGGGTATCTTCGACCCAAATTTTCCACAAATTGCGGAGATGATACATAGCGCTGGCGGTCTTGTATATATGGACGGTGCTAATATGAATGCCATGTTGGGACATGTTAAACCTGGGGATATAGGTGCGGATGTAATGCATTTCAATCTTCATAAAACATTTTCAACGCCTCACGGAATGGGAGGACCCGGATCAGGTCCTGTTGCAGTAAGAGATTTTCTCACAGAGTATTTACCTGTTCCAATAGTTAAAAAAGAAAATGATCATTTCGGGTTGGATTATGAACTTCAAAATTCCATTGGTTATGTAAAAGAGGGTTATGGTAATATTGGTATTATTATCCGTGCATTAGTATATTTAAAGAGCTTGGGTCAAATTGGTATAAAAGAAACTACGGATATTGCTGTCTTAAATGCTGCTTATATGAAGGCAAAACTTACAAAGAGATACCATATTCAATACAAGACATTGACCAAACATGAGTTCGTTCTTGACAATAAGATGCAAGCAGAAAAGGGTGTAAGGACACTTGACATTGCAAAGCGTCTTTTGGATTACGGATATCATGCTCCAACAGTATATTTTCCATTGATCGTTCATGAAGCAATAATGATAGAACCCACTGAAAGTGAGAGCAAAAAGACCATGGATGAGGTCATTGATGTTATGTTGAAGATCGCAGATGAGGTGGAAAATGATCCCGAATTGGTAAAAACAGCACCCCATAATTTACATTTTAAACGCTTTGATGAGGTGAGAGCAGCAAAAGCGCCAATTCTTAAATGGAAGAAGT